>JAAUQA010000285.1 GCA_012032855.1 Candidatus Competibacteraceae bacterium | reverse complement strand
AGGGGAGAAAGTCTTTGGTTGTTCAGAGAATTAGAAGCCAAAATAAGCCCTGTACTATTGGGAAGAATTGAAGATGAGACTAATCCTCATGACTTTGAAGATGGAAAGATGTGCTTAGTTTCTTAGAAAAAGGATTTCTACTCTTTCATCATTAGCTGGGGAAAAACAGCGTAGTGCGGATCAATGAATTGTGGCAGAAAAGCGATGAAAAACATAATGCTCTTGGGGTTCAGCGCGGTTACCACATAGGCGCTGAAAAACAAGGACCTGGACGGTGTGTTTTCTCGCTGAGCACCGATCTCCGGAGACACCCGGGCGGTCCAGGTTTTGATGCCGAGATAGATCAGATAGCCTGCGCCAATCCATTTCAACGCAGCAAACAACAACGCCGAGGTGGCCAGAACCGCGCCCAACCCCAGCAAGGAACCGGTCATTGCGGTAAAATCGCCCAACACCACGCCTAGCACCAAAAGGCGCTGCCGCACGCCGACCTTGGCTTAATGACTGAGCAACCACCATAACGATGGTCGGACCGGGAATGATCAGAATAATTGCGGCGGCAACAGTAAAAGCCAGCCAAGTGCTGAGTGCCATAGCGTCTCCTCAATGTGTGCGGTGATTGGTGTTGGATCGTGCGGGGCAACCCATATCATCACAGTCTAGCTTGCCGGAATACTGACCCGCATCAGCCAATGCGCTCAGCCGGGAAATAACAAAAGGGTATCCATGTCACTAGTTCAACCCAACGACCACGATTGGTTAGCGTATCCCCGTGCTATGGCGGGCCCCATTTATGAGCATCTCGGTTTTTCGATCACGACCGGTGGTAAAGGTTGGCTGGAAATTACGCTGGTCATTACTCCCCAGCTTTTGAATAAAGATGGCGTGTTGCATGGAGGGATGTGGACGTTAATTGCTGATGCCGCAATGGGTGGCGCTTGCCGCACCCGATTGGACCATTCAATGCGGGTGGTTACCAGTCAGATGGATTTTCGCTGGTTACGCCCACTATCCGGTGATCGCCTGCGAGGCGTGGGTCGAGTCCTCAGTCGTAGCCGTTCCGTGTGGCATTGCACTTGTGAGTTGTATAACCCGCAAGGCGTGCAGATCGGCTTTGGTAGTGGCAGCTTTATCGTGATGCCTTACTCGCCGTCGTAATGATCACAGAAAAATAGTTACGATGATCCAATTGGAACAGCCCTCAGAAAACCTTCTTGACCGCATCGGGCGACGCACAATAGAGTTCGTCTCACTGGCCCGCGCCCTTAGCGCCTTCGCGGTAATCTCGCTGAGTGTCATGCTGCGGCGGTGGGATTCGCCACGGCGGGTCATGCAGCCCCTGATTCGCGCGCAAATATACCAAGCTGGAGTACGCCTGCTGCCAATGGTCACCCTGATCGGCGCGGCCCTCGGTCTGCTGGTCATCGCTCAGATGACGGTGCTGCTCACGCGCTTAGGCGCCCAACAGTATGCGGGTCTAATCATGGTTACGGTGGTCGTTCGTGAACTGGCGCCGTTGCTCACTGCGATCCTGGTGCTCGCACGCGCCGGGACGGCTAACGTCGTTGAACTCGGCACGTTGCGCGCACTCGGTGAGGTGCTGGCACTTGAGTCGCTAGGGATCGACCCGATCCATTATCTGGTGATACCGCGGATGATCGGTTTAGCGGTTGCAGTTTTCTGCCTCACCGTTTATCTGATCTTAACAGCGCTGCTGTGCGGCTTCCTGTTTGGCTTCCTGCAAGGCGTCGTCCTCAAACCCGGCGACTATGTCACTCAGCTTAGCGATGTGCTGTTGTGGCAGGATTTCGCACTGCTCGGGCTGAAAACGTTCGCCTTCGGAACGGTCATCGCCGTCGTCACCTGCTACCAGGGCTTAGCGCGCCCACTCGATATTGATCACGTCGCCGAAGTAACAGCGCGCACGGTCGTCCAAGGCCTGACAACTTGCGTTATTCTTGATGCCATCTTCCTGGTCGGGTATATCTTCGTTTGACTGAATCTGCGCATATCGAGTTGGCAGGCGTTGAGGTAGCCCATGAGACCCGGCCAAGCTCAGCTGTCCTTCATTCGGTCGATTGGGCCATCACGCCGGGGGAACGGTGGACGGTGGGCGGGACACGGGGCAGCGGTAAGACCTCGTTGTTCTATACTGGGGCCGGACTGATAGCACCTGCCGCCGGGATGCTGAGGGCGTTCGGGCAGGATTACTGGCAAAGCAATGAGGTCGAAAGGCTCAAGCTAAATCGTCGGATCGGTTCGTGTTCGACGAAGGTGGCCGCCTTTTCAGCCATATGAGCATCCTCGACAATCTGATAATGCCGTTGCAATACCATACCGAGTGCGATCAATTCACCGCCCGGGAGCGTGCTTTGGAGTTGTTGGCATGGGTCAAGCTTGAGACGACCGCCAACCTGGCCCCGGCACGACTGACTATGGCCATGCGTCGCCGAGTCGCGCTCGCCCGTGCGCTGACCCAGCCGGTCGCAGTGCTTTTTCTGGACGCACCGCTCGTCGGGCTGCCGCCGGAGGATGTACAATGGTGGCTCGGGTTGTTACATGATCTCTCGCAGCGTGAGGCGCGACAGGGCGGTCCGGTGAGCATTGTCACCAGTTGTTTCAACTTTTCCGCTTGGCTCGACTGGGCGAATCGCTTTGCCGTACTCAACGACGGGTTCTTCCAACCCCGCTCTGCAACCGAAGCCCGAGCCATGACCGGGTCTCGGTCAGGCGCCGGAGTCTGACCACGGTGCCGCTGGGCGACCTCACCCCTCAGCTACGTACACGCCTGTTCCGGACGGAGCGATTGGTCGGCCTATTCGTGGCGGTTGCGGGAATGCTGATGCTGATGGGCTTTTTCTACTACTTCTATCACACAGCCGAACGCCGAGGCTGGTTTGTTCCTAGCTCACCCTACTTCACGTTCGTAGAAAGTGCCGATGGGTTGAGAGTGGGTGATCCGGTTCTTTTGATGGGCTTCAGCGTCGGCGAGATTACCCAGATTGAGGCGCAGCCGCCAGGCCATTACTACAATGTCTACGTCGCGTTCGAAGTGCGCCAGCCCTACTATGGGTACATCTGGACAGACTCGAAGGTACGGATCATTCCCGGTGACCTGCTTGGAGGCCGCCTCCTACAAGTCACTAAGGGTGTCGAAGGGAAGCCAACAGTCTACGAGATAGAAGGGCGCGTACAAGACATTCTCGTGGAGGATGAGATCGTCGCACTTAATGATTTCCCAAAGGGCGTGTTCTTAGAGCCACTTGAGGAGCCGACCATAGTTCAACGCGCCGAAACGCTCCTCGACGGTCTGGAAAGGCAGATTCCAGCGATTCTGGATCGGGTGGAGACACAGCTACCAGCAGTCCTTACTCAAGTGGAGAAGCTACTTGCGAGCGCCGACTCACTGTTGAAAAACGCGGATGCCATTGCGGCGGATACCCGTCCGATCCTTGCAAATATTGAACAGATCTCAATGCAACTGCGCGATCCCGACGGTTCGCTAGGTGAATGGTTGTTACCCCCGGAACTGCGTGAGGAAATGAATGCCACGCTCACCACCCTCAAAGGCAACTTAAAGACGCTTAACAAGAGCCTTTCGAACGTTGCTGCTATGACCGGAAGCCTGCGCAAGCAAGTCGAATCGAACGACCACATCCTCGACGAAATCTCAAGCCTGGTGATTGAAACCGACGACCTGGTGAAGGGCTTGAAACGAATCTGGCTGATCCGTGGTGCTTTCGATGCGCCGACACCCGGGGTCCCGGAGGCAATTGATGCGCCGCTGCTGGCACCTCCCAGGAAAGCCCAGCCATGATGCGAAGCGTCCTGTTAGCCTGCGTCGCTGCCTTACTGTTCGCCTGTGCTGCCTCGCCACCGCCGACCAGTCAATTGCGATCCCAAGCGCTGGCAGCCGCTGAAGCGGGGGGCAAGCACCTCGCGGGCCGTCACTTCGCAGCGGCAGAACGCGCCTTCGGCCAAGCGGCACAGATTTACGGGGCCATTGACGATCCCACAGCACAAGCAGCCGCGCTCCGCAACCAAGCCGAAGCGTTTCGACGTGCCGGAGATCTCGACGCCGCGACCACCGGTTTCGAGCGCGCGCTTATCATCGATCGCCGCGAACAAAATACGGTCGGCCAGGCGCGCGCCTTCGCAGGTCTAGCGCGTTGCTCCAGCGGCAGGGGAGATATAGACCATGCAATCCAGCAATCCGAACAAGCTCTCGGACTGGCCTCCGACTCAGCGGCGTTACATGCGTCACTGCAAATCGATCTTGCGGTCTATCTGCTGGTTCGTGGCTATGCCAATGACCAAAAGCGCATCATCGAGCTACTGACTTTGGCTACTGAACGAGCGTTGAATCAAGGGGAGCCTCGCACCGTAGCCGCTGCCCAGCTGCATTTAGGACGTGCACAGCTATTTTTCGGGTCACTGGAACTCGCCGAAGAGCCGCTTCGCTCCGCACTTTCGGTGTTTAGAGCGCTCGACGACCCTGAAGGAATCGCACGTACTCATGAGGAACTGGGGCGCTTGCTGAACGCACTCAACCAACCCGATGCGGCACAACGTCACTTTAAGCAGGCGCGGCGCGGCTACGAATTCCTTGGCGATGAGGCAGCGCTGGCGCAACTCGACGAACTTATCGTCGAAGAACGCGACTGAGATCGCTCGGGAACCCGCAAAGCATAATGGAACGAATCCGGCGTGATGGCATGTTCTTCAGTGAGGGAGACCTCAGGTTCTGGTTGCGTGGCGTCTCGTATGGTCCCTTCCGCGCAAATGGGGCTGGCGAGTTCCTACCCGAGAAGGCGGCTGCCGCATCCGACCTTGATCTGATACGTGAACTCGGAGCCAATACCCTACGACTCTACCATCGCCTCCGCCGTGGTTCATTGATCTAACAGCCAAGGCTGGACTCCGGCTACTCGTCGGGCTTCCTTGGGCGCAGCACATCCGTTTTCTTGATGGGTCGCACATGCAGGGTAGCATCCGGCAGTCGGTGCGGTTGGCTCGGTCGGCTCGGTCGGCTCGGTCGGGCGCGCACGTTCTGGTCCTCTCTCGAAGCCTTCTGATAGGTTCGTGCCGTGCGGAGCTCGATTGCGGCGCTGGTGTGCGCATGGGTGCTGCTGGTATCGACGATCGCCGCCGGTGCGCCCGGGACGCCGGCCCAGCGCGCCGAAGCCGCGAT
>JAAUQA010000284.1 GCA_012032855.1 Candidatus Competibacteraceae bacterium | reverse complement strand
AGCGAGCGGCGGTAGGGTTGCCCTCAAAAGGTAGCTGGAATTTTACGTGAATCGAGCCGATCATGCCTCCTGCTTCGCCAAAGTCTCTCAAAAAAGCGCTGTGGTGAGGTTTTGATGGGTATTCGCGAATTCAGTCAATCACGTGGTTTGCGACGCAGATCGGTCAGTTCGAAGGGATCGGCATATATTTCAGCCATACCCGCGCCCGCTAAATACGCTTTCTTTCTGGCGCTGCGCACCATCAGTGGACTGCCGCACAGAAATACCCGCCACCCGGTTAGATGAGTTAAATCGGCAAAGGCATTGTCGTCAGCTCGACCGGAGCGATTGGGGGAGCATGCTGATGATCCTGATACGCAAGGTATGTAATGAAAATCCGGGTGGCGTTCGGCTAAATCCTGCAGCAACTTCCCGCAGTAAAGCCCGTCAGGTTCGCGACTGCCATGATAGAGATGGATTTGACCCTGATGGCCACTGCATAAAGCATCCCGCACGATGCCCAGCAGGGGTGCTAAACCTGTGCCCGTGCCAATGAGCAACAGCGCCTGTTCGGAAAGACCAGGCAGATAGAAGCATTCGCCATACGGGCCGCCTAAATCCAGGGCATCGTTCACTTGCAAAGCATCGCAAATCCAGTTGCTCATGCGACCGTTTTGGAGCCGCTTGACGTGAATTTCCAAGTAGTGGTCCTGCGTCGGTACGCTCGCTAGGGAATAACTGCGCACCAAGCCATCGCTGCGACGCAAATTGACGAATTGACCGGCGTGGTTAATAAAGGGCGGTAGCGGGTTCTAGCAATACTCGACAAATCCAGGGGGTCAGGAAATCTTTAGGCCGTGACAGTGGCTCGCCCGAACAAGTAGGCGTCTTCCGGCAAAGCAATATCCATGTCCTGTTCCGGTTTGCACAAACAAGAAAGAAAAAGCCCTGCATCCGCAGCGTTTCCCGCAATCCTTGTTGAGCTGCCGGGGGCACCTGTCCTTTCCGGCAGCGCAATAAGCAGGTTTGGCAGACCCCTTGCTGACAGGAATAGGGCAGATCTACTCCGTCAGTGAGCAGGGTTTGCAAGACCGTTTTTGTTGTGGGGCACTCGTAAGTGCTCCTGTTAAAACGGATAATCGGCATGCGGGTTTTTTGGTGTTAACGATTCAAAACGTCGTCGCGGGTGCTCGCCGCTATGGTCATGACTGTGTCGACCAACTCCGCAGCTACTCCCAGTTCCTGTAGGGTAGCCTGCAGATGTCCGGCAACGGCATCGAAATGCGCGTCATTCAAGCCCCGCTCCACCAGATGTGCATGGGCCTTACGCATATCCTTGCCAGTATAAATATTGGGTCCGCCGAACGCCATGGTAAGGAAAGACTTCTGTTTGGCGCGTTGGTCAGCCATATCGACCGAATCGAAAAAATCACTGATGCTGTCATCGCTTAGTACCCTGCGATAAAAAACATCAACAGCGGCCTCCACGGCCGGAGCGCCACCAAGTTGCTCGTATAACGTTGCGTTCATTGTTGCATTCATGGTTTGTTCCTCAGACGATGGGGTTTATCAATACTTGTTTTATGGATAATGCTCATCATGACCCATCTTCGCAGTCAGAGGACTATAATGTTGCAAATGTTTACAAAAGCACTCGTTGCTCAAGGTGCGTGATCGTGAGCGAAGAACCATGACCCCAGTTGAACAGCTGCTGGGTGGCCTCAGTCCCGCTCAATTTCTTGCCGAATACTGGCAGAAAAAACCGCTGCTGATTCGTAACGCTTGGCCGGGGTTCCACGACCCGTTCAGTCCCGAGGAGATCGCCGGGCTCGCTTGCGAATCGGAAGTGGAAGCACGTTTAATACAGGAAACCGAGGGTACATGGCGGGTGCGCCATAGCCCTTTTCAAGAGCCTGATTTTTTGACCTTGCCGGATACCCATTGGACCTTGTTGCTGCAAGATGCAGAGAAACACGCGCCTGATTTGGCCAGCCTGCTTGAACCTTTCCGCTTTATTCCCGATTGGCGCATTGACGACCTGATGATCAGCTATGCGCCCCAATACGGTTCGGTCGGACCTCATGTCGACGATTTACGATGTGTTTTTTGTTTGCAGGGCCAAGGGACGACGTCACTGGCAGATCAGCACCCAGCGGGCGACTGCGGATAATCTGCTGTCGGACAGCGAATTGCGAATTTTGCGTGATTTTCGCGCCGAGCAGGAATGGGTGTTGGAGAGCGGCGATATGCTGTATTTACCGCCACGTATCGCTCATTACGGTGTCGCGCTGGAACCCTGTTTAACCTACTCGATCGGCTTTCGTGCGCCAACTCATGCGGCGTTAGTGAGCAGTTTTGCCGACTTTGTTTTAGAGCACATCAATCCTGAGGCGCGCTATGCGGACTCGGATCTAACCGTGCAAGCCAATCCAGGCGAGATTACGCTCGCGACTGTTGACAAATTCAAAGCGTTATTAAATCGGTATCTATGTAGTGCGGATGACGGTATTGCTGAGTGGTTCGGTCGTCATGTGACCGAACCTAAACCGCCATTCGAAGCTGATCCGGAGTCGAAGCCGCTGAGCGTAACGCAATTGCACGCCCATCTTGACCAAGACGGTGCCTTGGAGCGCAATCCGGGTTCCCGGTTTGCCTATGTCATGCGAAATAATCAGGCTAAACTGTTTATCGATGGACGGGTGTTTAACCTAGCTTCTGCGATTGCGTTTATGGCTCCCTTACTGTGTCGCCATCGAGCACTGACAAAATCAATATTAGCGCCGGTTATTCGGCAGAGCGCTGCTTTCGAACTGTTGTTAGAATTGGTGAACGAAGGGTTCTGGGTCATTTATGAGGACGGTTGAACAGCCCTTCACGGTGATTGTGACCAATTGGGAAACCCACGCCGCAGCGCTTTATGCCGTGCGGCGGCAAGTCTTCGTGGAAGAACAGCAGGTGCCGGAAGACTTGGAGCAAGATGACTTTGATCCAGTCAGTCAGCATGTGTTGGCCTTGGATCAACGGGATCGCCCTATCGGCACCGGTCGGTTATTGCCCGATGGACATATCGGTCGACTGGCAGTGTTGCAATCGTGGCGGGGTTTCGGGATAGGTAAAGCACTCATGCAACGCCTGCTCACCCTGGCATCACAACAACGCTTTCCCGCGATCGAACTTCATGCCCAGGTTCAAGCCCTGGATTTTTATGCCGGACTAGGCTTTCAAGTCGAAGGAGGGGAGTTTATGGAAGCCGGCATACCTCATCGCACGATGCGGCTCACTTTGCCGCTGGAGTGAATTCGGAGGATCAATGATGAGCGACGCTAATCAATCCCTAGCCCTTGATGGTCTCGAAGATGCTCGCCAAGCGTTATTAGCCCTGTTGGAGGGTATGCGGCGCAGCTTGCATCTGTATACCCCGCATGTGGACCCCCGCTTGTATGACGATGCGCAGGTGATTGATACCATCCGCACCCGGATCGTTAACCAACCGCGCTTGCAGTGCTATCTTTTGCTGCCACCCGCTGCCGAATGGCAACGGGACTGTCCACGCTTGCGCCAACTCTCGGAACGGTTGAGCAGCTCTTTCGAGTTACGTACTCCACCCAGAGAGGAGTCATTGACTCGCCCGGAATTAGGCCAAGGCATGATGGTCGCCGACGAGGCCGGGTTGTTGCATTTGACCGATCCTCGTCGGTTTACCGGCAGTTACACCGCAGAAGGATCGGCCAGCGCTCGTGAAATGATGAATTTTTTCAAACAGGTTTGGGACAGGAGTGAGCCGGATATAGAAATGCGTCGGTTCAGATTGTGACGACTAATAGCATGGGGTACGCATGGCGTACCCATTTGCAGATTAATACCCGCGTTCAATCACGTAGCGGGCGATCCAACGCAGGGTATCGGCTGAAGAATCAAATGCAGCCAAGCTATCCAGCGCACTCAGACAAAGCGTTTCACAGTGATCACGGGCACCTTGCAGGCCCAATAAAGCCGGGTAGGTTGGTTTGTGCAAGGCTTCATCGGCACCGCGCTGTTTACCCAACGTTTTGTGTATCGGCGGTCACATCTAAAAATATCGTCACGGATTTGAAACGCCAAGCCGATACACTTGGCATAATGATCCAGTTTATCCAAAACCTCGGTTGCAATGGCCGGTTGGCTCAGCGCCCCCAGCAGTACACTGGCACGGATTAAGGCGCCGGTCTTATGGATATGCATGTCCTCCAACTCGGCCAGATTGAGTTCTTTGCCTACCGCCATCAGGTCAATGGCTTGCCCGCCGGCCATCCCCCGAGAACCGACGGCTTGCGCCAGGATTGCAATCAGTTTCAGGCGAATCACGGGGTCTTGCACCATGGTGTCGTCATGGCTGAGCACCTGAAACGCTTGGCCTTGCAGGGCATCTCCGGCCAGTAGGGCGAGGGCTTCGCCGAACGCTTTGTGGCAAGTGGGTTTGCCGCGCCGTAAATCGTCGTTATCCATGGCCGGTAAATCATCGTGAATCAGCGAATAGGCATGAATCAACTCTACCGCACAAGCCGGTCCGTCCAAGGTTTCCAACCGGGCGCCGACCGCAACGCCGGCAGCATAAACCAACACGGGCCGCAGCCGTTTGCCGCCTTCAAGGACGGCATAGCGCATCGCTTTATGGAGTTGGTCAGGGTGGATGTCGGGGGCGGGTAAGCGCTTTGCTAGTGCGTGTTCAACGCGGGCTTGATACTGCTCAATGATGTCTTTGCTCATGATTCCCGACCGGGGGACACGAATGGGACCGTTTCGACTTGCTCGTTTTTCTCCAACAGCTGTTCCACTTTCTGTTCGGCGCTGTGCAGGGCGGTTTGGCAGGCGCGGCTCAAGGCAATGCCGCGTTCGAAATGTTGCAATGAGGCTTCTAGGCTGAGTTCACCATGTTCCATTTGCTCGACCAATTTTTCCAGTTCTGCTAAGGATTTTTCGAAGTCGATGGAGGTGGATTTTTTAGCGGCCATGAGGAGTTCTGTCTCGCGGTTGAAGCCTTTACATTAACCCCCACGATCAGGGCGGTCAATTTCGTCACCCTCAATCCAGAGCAGGCTGCTAAGGAAAAACTACTTATTTGGTGAGAGCTTCTGTTGACTTTTAGATTAATTCTAAATAATCTTTATACGACCTAGTTCATCACTATGTACAATCGGAGGACCAAAAATGGCCAACTTGAAAGGCAGCAGCACCGAGCAAAATCTGAAAGAT
>JAAUQA010000283.1 GCA_012032855.1 Candidatus Competibacteraceae bacterium | reverse complement strand
TGTTCTTCCGTGCGCTTGCTGCAGATAGCAAGCCCGAGGGTTTGTTCCAGGCGTTTCAATTGTACTTCCAGTTTAGCTAGACTGCTCCAATTGCCCTGCACCATGAGGGTTGCAGCGAATTCGCTCCCCAACATCGTCATACGACTGTCCTCAATGCCGCAATCGCATTCCAGTACGACACGAGATAATTCCCTAACCAAGCTAGGACGGTTCTCACCGAGCACGGTAATCACCAGGTGGTTTTTCACGGACTAACGTTCCCCGAGGTAAAACGGTAAATGCAGTTTACTCGTAACCGGCGATGCTGCAAACAACGCGCTGAGGATCAAAAACCCGAAACGATGCGAGCATACAACTAACCCTAGCGCGTTCAATGGCCTGTTGCGATGCGCCGAATAATAGCAGTGCTTGTCAAGCAGGTTATGGGACCGTACCATGCTTAAATTATCGCTTAGCAGAGGCTCCTAGTTATGTTTAAAGTTCAAGGCAGCATAGTCGCTTTGGTGACCCCGATGGCGACCGACGGAACGCTGGATTTCGACGCCTTGGCGCGCTTGGTGGAACACCATCTGGAAAACGGCACGGATGCTATTCTGGCAGTGGGGACCACCGGAGAATCCGCCACGTTGGACCACGAAGAGCACTGCGTAGTGATCCGCCGTGTCGTCGAACTGGTCAACCGGCGCTGTCCGGTCATCGCTGGCACCGGTGCCAACTCCACGCGGGAAGCGCTCGACCTGACCGGCAGCGCCATACAGGCCGGTGCCGACGCTTGCCTGTTGGTGACGCCTTATTACAACAAACCCACTCAAGAGGGTTTGTATCAACATTTCAAGCTCATCGCCGAAACGCATCTCATTCCGCAAATTCTTTATAACGTACCCGGCCGCACCGGTTGCGACATGCGCCCGGAAACTGTAGCCCGACTGGCCGATCTGCCCACTATTGTCGGCATCAAAGAAGCGAGTGGCAGCATTGAACGCATCCAGGAATTAGTCTCCCGTTGCGGGGACCGAATGGCGATCTTCAGTGGCGACGACGCGATCGGCGCCGAGGCGATCCTCAACGGTGCTAAGGGGGTGATCTCGGTGACGGCCAATGTGGCACCCCACGCCATGCATGAGATGTGTACGACCGCTCTGAAAGGAGATCGGACCGCGACAGAGGCGCTCAACGAACGTTTGGCAGCCTTGCACAAGACACTGTTTTTGGAATCGAACCCCATCCCGGCTAAGTGGGCGGTTGCTCGCCTGGGCCTGATTCCGGATGGGATTCGCCTGCCCCTGACCCCGTTTTCTGCTGAATTTCACGGTGCGCTAGAGCAGGCCATGCAACAAGCCGGCGTGCTTTAATCCGCAGACGAGCCTGGAAGAGAGATTGATGATAATGCCATCGCTCCCCGCTCTTTTTTCAGCCGTCCTGCGCCATGCGTATTGGGCTGGAATGATAGGGCTATTAGCTGCTTGTACGGTCGCTACGGAAGATCTGATCCCGGATCGGCGGCCCGATTATCGCCAAAGCAGAACACTTGACCCGTTGGAAGTGCCGCCTGATCTGACCGGATCGACTATCGACGATACCTTGCTGGTTCCCGAGTTCAGTCCTACCGGATCTGCGACCCTGTCCGATTACGCCGGTGAGCGGACGACCGGCCAAGTCACCGCTTCCTCGGGCGAGACTGTGTTGCAACAGCAGCCCGATATTCGTGTAGAGCGGGACGGTCAGCGGCGTTGGCTGGTAGTGGACGAAGAGCCTGACGTGCTGTGGCCGCGAATCAAAGAGTTTTGGACCGGTAACGGTTTGCTGTTGGAAAAAGACGATCCGCGTATCGGCATCATGGAGACACGGTGGGCGGAAAACCGGGCCGATATTCCCGATGGCCCGGTGCGTTCGCTACTGGGCAGGGTGATGGATTTCGCCTACTCCGCGCCCACCCGGGATAAGTTTCGGGTGCGCTTGGAACGGGTCGATGACGGCACAGAAGTGTACCTGACCCATTACGGGGTTGAGGAAGTAGTGCGCGGCGGCAATGACCGTCAAGGCGGCGACGTGATTTGGCAAACCCGTCCTCCCGATTCGGAACTGGAAACAGAAATGTTGAATCGATTGATGGTTTATTTGGGCGCCGCCGAACGTCGTGAACAAGTGCAACTAGCCAGGAGCGAATCTACCGCCGCCCCAGGGCCGCGCGCTGAATATACTCAAGTCAGTGGCCAGCAAGCGCTGAGTATCAACGATGGCTATTCCCGTGCTTGGCGGCTGGTGGGATTAGCATTGGATGGCAGCCGGTTCGTGGTAGAAAACCAAAACCGCGCACAGGGCTTATACGAAGTCGAATACCGCAGCTTGGAAGACGAAGGTAGAGATGAAGGCGGGCTCTTGTCCGGTTTGGCGTTCTGGAAGGACGACCCTCCGCCGCCCGGGGTGCGCTACAAAGTCCGCTTAGCTAGCCAAGGTGCGCAAACCCTGGTGGTGGTCCAAAATGCGGCAGGACAAGCGGATAACTCATCCACAGCCCAGCAGATCCTGACGGCCTTGCATGATGTGATCAACGGCAAAAGTTGATCGCCCCGACCGGGTAATACCAGTCTATCGTGTCTAACCGTATCCATTGTCTGCCCCAGGTATTGATCAATCAGATTGCTGCAGGTGAAGTCGTAGAGCGCCCGGCTTCAGTGATTAAGGAGTTGCTGGAGAACAGTTTGGATGCAGGCGCCACCCGCATCGACATTGACGTCGAACGAGGCGGCGTCAAACTGATCCGGGTGCGCGACAACGGCAGCGGTATTCATCAAGAGGATTTGCCGCTGGCCGTCGCCAGCCATGCCACCAGCAAAATCGTCGACAGCGCGGATTTAGCTCGAGTGTCCACGCTGGGTTTTCGGGGCGAAGCATTGTCCAGCATTGCCGCCGTTTCTCGGTTGTCCCTGACGTCGCGCACCGAAAGACAAACCAGTGGTTGGCGAGTTCTGGTCGATGGCGGAACTGTAGGCCGTGAGCCCGGTCCCGCAGCCCATCCGCCGGGCACCACCGTAGAAGTGCGTGAACTGTTTTTCAACTTGCCCGCAAGACGCAAATTCCTGCGTAGCGAACGCACCGAATATGCCCATTTAGACCAAATCATCCGGCGCATCGCATTGAGTCGCTTCGCCGTGGAAATCAACCTACGTCACAATCAACGCTCGGCATTGGCTTTGCCCTGCGCCCCGGATCGCCAAACCCAGACCCGACGTTTGGGCGAAGTATGCGGCGGCGTATTCGTGGAAAATGCGGTGTTTGTGGAACGGGATAGCGGCGGTTTGCATTTGCGGGGTTGGCTGGGCCTGCCGAGTTTTTCCCGCAGCCAAGCGGATCTGCAATACTTTTTCGTCAATGGCCGCGCGGTTCGGGACAAGTTGGCTCACCACGCGATCCGCCAGGCCTACCAAGATGTCATGTATCGAGATCGGCATCCGGCGTTTGTGCTTTTTTACAACTTGATCCTGCAGAAGTCGATGTCAACGCGCATCCCGCTAAGCTGGAAGTCCGTTTTCACCAGAGTCAACAGGTGCATGATTTTTTGTTGCGTGCAGCGCAACAGACGCTAGCACGACCTGCCCTCAGCGCTTTGTCTACGCCTGTTCCGGCAGCATCGAAGCAATCATTTTCGACCCCAACTAAGGAGTATGAAAAGCCGGTGCGTATCTCGAATACTCCGGTTACGGAGTCATTGCGATTCCCGGCAACATCGTATCGGCCACAAGCGGTTGCGCCGGAACGACAGATGTCCCCACCGCTACGGGAGCAGGCGGCCAGCTACGCACAGCTCGATTCGTTGCCACCGGTGCTGGCTGATACCGATCAACCTGCAGTCATACCACCGCTCGGATATGCGCTCGCACAACTGCAAGGCGTTTATATTTTGGCGGAGAACCAACACGGGTTGGTGTTGGTAGATATGCATGCAGCGCATGAACGGATCGTATACGAACAGTTTAAAACCGGTTTGGAACAGGGTGATGTGCCGTCACAGCCGCTCTTAGTGCCGGTGACGGTCGGGTTGAGTCCGGTTGAAATGCGCTGGCTGGAGGAGCAGGGTGATGAGCTGATCACTCTGGGTTTGGAGGTTGTACCGCTCGGGCCGGAAACGGCAGCGATACGCCGACTGCCGGCATTATTAAACGGGGTCGATGCGGCGCAATTAGTGCAAGATTTGTTAGCCGATCTGCAAGCTCATGGGCGCAGCACCCGAGTGCGGGAAAACATCCATGAAATCCTAGCCACACAAGCGTGCCGCAGTTCAGTGCGCGCCAATCGTAAGCTGAGCGTGGCGGAGATGAACGCCTTGCTTAGAGATATGGAACGCACAGCTCACAGCGACCAGTGCAATCACGGTCGTCCGACTTGGGTACAGCTGAGTTTGGCTGAATTAGACAAACTGTTTCTCCGAGGACGGTAACGGGTGGAGCTGGCGACATTGCGAGATGGCCCGGTGCTGTTTCTCATGGGGCCGACAGCGGCCGGCAAAACAGGGCTCGCTGTCGAATTGGTGCGGCGCCTGCCGTTTGCCATCATCAGTGTGGATTCAGCCCTGGTGTACCGGGGCATGGACATCGGCACAGCGAAACCGGATGTTGAAACGCAGCGCTTTGCCCCGCACCGATTGATCGACATTCTGGACCCCAGCGAAGCGTATTCCGCCGCGCAATTTCGTCATGACGCCTTGCAGGAAATAGCGGAGATTCAAGCGACTGGTCGCATACCGCTACTGGTGGGTGGTACGATGCTTTATTATCGGGCGCTACAGCAGGGTTTGGCGGTATTGCCTCCTGCCGATGCCGAAGTTAGAGCACGTTTGGAGGCGGAGCGCTCCAATGATGGGCTGGCTGCCATGCATGCCCGTCTTACCCAGGTCGATCCGGCGGCGGCGGCGCGTATTCATCCGCACGATCCGCAACGTATTCAGCGTGCGCTGGAAGTCTATGAACTCACCGGCAAACCCATTACGGAACTTTATGCACACCATCAAGACAAAATGGAATCGTTTCGGGTACTGAAGTGGGTGGTTGCACCGGGTGAACGTTCCGTGCTTCACGAACGCATCGAACGCCGCTTTCAAGACATGCTGACCAATGGATTTGTCAGTGAAGTTGAAACACTCCGTGCCCGGGGTGATTTAAGTTTGGATCAACCCGCGATGCGCGCGGTGGGTTATCGCCAAATTTGGCAATACCTGGACGGT
>JAAUQA010000282.1 GCA_012032855.1 Candidatus Competibacteraceae bacterium | reverse complement strand
GCCCCAACAGGGTATCCGGCAATTGCCTGGTGCGGGCTAAATCCAATACTTGCTGCTGGAAATCGGCAACTAATTCTTTCGCCCAATCGTAGTTGCGATCGACCTGATAGCGGATTTGTTCCAGATGGACGTGGATCAGCAATAAATACGCGTTGACCAGACTCTCGTCGTTGGCCTCATCGTGTAACTGCTCGACTAACGCATGAAGACTGTCTAAGAGGTACTCCGGGTTGTTGTCGAGATAATTCAGCAGCGCTTCGTCTATAGGCGGCATTTGCTGCTTGGCCAGTTGTTTAGCGAGTTGCTTGGCGTAGCGGTGGAGTTTTTTGGCTGAGTTCATGGCAGTGGTTAGCGATAGTTATATTATATTTGGGAATACAGCACGGTTGATTTAACGGTTGATTTAAATGTATACCCTACCATCTGCGCCACTCAGCCAAAAGCGTTGAATAACATTCAGCGCTGATCGCCCCCATTACCCGCAAATGAACGACCCAACGCGCGTAGTCGTTCCACCTCGACTTCCATAGCCATGATTAATGTCCTATCCACTTGATCAGAACGGGCTTTGAGTGCCAGTAGCAGTGCATAGGGTATGCTGAGTGCTTGGTCCTCGGCGACTTTGCTCAGATAGGATTCCTCAAAATCCGGCGGCACCCGTAATGACCAGTTGTTGTCGCTAATGGTGCCCGGTGTGTTGTAACGTTCCTGAACGCCCAACATATCCGACACGAAGACCATAATGTTGCGAGCCTTGCTGTGCAGCATGTCGGCGAACAGGGCATGGACCAGAACGCCGGGATGGCTGGCGACATGGGTTATCCAAGCCGGACGTTCAGTCTCATTGGGAACCAATCGTCGACTCAGGTCGGCGGCGCGATCCTGCGCTTGGCCGCTGGTACACCAATGTCTTGCCAGCTGCCAAATGGGCCGGGTGTCGTGATTGCCCAGCATGATCCAATCGGCGGGCTGGGCGTTGTCGCTGCGGTAAACATCATACGGGTCATTGGGATCAGCGTTTTGCAGCACCCGAAACCGGCCTAAGCCGTGCCGTTCCATAACCCGGCGCAACGGGTAGGGCATAGTGCTCAGCACCTCACACATGACCTCTTGCCGACCAGTCATATCTTGCGGGGCGAGCCGGGAAAACAAGGCAGCATAGCGGGTGACCTGTTCTTCGTCGAGTTCGCGTTCCCAGTGATCGGCGTGGCGGGGCAAATCGCGATTCAACTGCTCCGCCCGCACCAGGGCGAAGTGGCGTAATTGCGGGTGATCGGGCAAATCGGGGGAGGAAAACAACCGGGCACCGTTCTGCACCGCTTGAAATGGATTAGGGATATCCGTGCGATAAACCCACGGACACACCCACCCTTGCGGATGGTCCACCCGCAGACCGTCGTACTCGGCAAACATCTTGTCTAGCCGCCTGTCCACGAAGTGCATAACCGGGCCGGGGCCACCGTCAATGGCGAAATATTGGCGTGGATCCAAGACCATGAAGCCCCACGGCTGGCCCTCAGGATTGGTTCGGCTGGGTGGTGCGCCCATACGACAATCCCTGAGGCACAATGCACGGTAATTCCAAGCGTCCTGATTCGACATGCCAATCTGTAGATCGGCGTAAACCTTCAACCTCAGTTCGGCGCACAGTAACCGTAAACGATCGTGCTGTTCATGAGCCAGCAGTTGAATCAAGGCATAGCGTTCTATAGCCGTGGCGTGGGTTCTAGTCAGTTCGTCCCGCCGACTCTGCAAGGCCCGCTCTTCACCCGGCGTCGGTCCCAAAGCCGTTGATCGCCGTGGGGCCGGCCGGCGTCGTCGAGCCAGTTTTGCCAACTCTGTCCGCGGCGCTGTTCGGCCAAAGCCGCATATAGCGCATCCCTCCCCAGCCAGTCCGCGTTGGCGACCCGGAAATCAGCAAGCCGCTTGGTTAGCCAGCGCGCCTGGGGTTCTTTGCGTTCCCGTTGGCGACGAAAATTCTCATAAGCGGCATTCAGCGCTGCTTGCGTCGCTTCGAAGGCGAATCGATACTGCACCCGTTCACGACCGTTTGGTCGATCAGCTAGCAGTTCGTCCAGGTCCCCGGCACTAAGCAAGCCGTCACGCCGCAGAGAGGCCAAGGCAACTGACAGCGGATTGCGGGAGAAGAATGTGCCATCGTAGGGGGAAGGGTTATCGACCGAGGTAATGCCTTGCGGGCCCAGCTGCAATCCGTTAAAGCCGACGTTGCGTACCCGTTTGAGAAAGCCCGCAGCCCCGCGTGTATAGGGCGAACCGCGGCCGGTTTCTTCGTCTTCGAAGCTCGGAAAGCTCGGATCATGGATTTGTAAAAACAGATTGTCCACACCCAATACGCGTAATCCTTCGGTAATACAATAGCGATAACTTTCGAATGCGAAATGACTGTACACCGGGTTCCCCTGCAGCAATGTGTCGGCTCGCATGAGTATGCCAGCCGGTTCGGTTGGTGGGAAGATGAATGGTCACTCCCAAGCTGCAAAGCGCCCTTCCTGGGCAAGCTGGCGCATGGTTCCGTCTAATAATTCCATGAACGCCCGTCGGTTGCCGTTCCAATACAGCGGCTCGGCGACGAACGCATCGCAGAAGAACGGTACCAATAACATTTCCCCTTTGGGTAACGCTTTTCCCAACCCGTGCAGATAAACCGAATGAATCGGTGTTTGCGGCAAGCTTTCGGCCAGCACGGCGATGCCTTTTTTGAATTTGCCGAACTGTTCGGTTCGCCCCGCGTGCCCTCGGGAAACAGAATAAGAATAGCGCCTTCATTGAGCGCCTCAATCATTTCCGCGAACAACTCATCCTTGGGGCGGCGACTGCCCTGTGGAAGCGGAATAATGCCGATGATTCGGGTGGCGAACCAGGCCAGCAGCGCTGGCTTAAAAAATAATCAGCGGATGCTACCGGCCGGATGCGATGCAACAGGCTTAGCGGTAACAGCGACATCAGCACCGGCGTATCCAGATGGCTGTTGTGATTGGCAACGATGATCGCCGGTCCCGTTTTCGGCAAACACTCCGGGCGGCGGATATTGATACCCAAGATCAGGAAGATTACCGGCCTGATCAGCACTGCGAAAAACAGGAAACGGAGGATGGGGAACACGAGAAAGGTACGCGGTGGAGGTTGTGCGCGATGGCGCAGGGCAGTGTCTTTTAACAAATGATAACCCCTATCATATCGACTTGGACTTTGTTGGCAAGATGGACCATACAGGGTTTGCCTGTCTGCTATCCGACCGGCGTAAACCGCCCTGAAAAGATGGCGAGGGTCATTAAGCGTAAATCGTGATGAGCGAGGTGTGCGCCAGTTGGACGGCCGAAAACCGCTGACACCGGGTATTAAAAAGCTTGAAAATCGGCTTGAGAAAAATCGCCGTATCCTGGCCGCTGTCGGTGATGAAAAAGTGCGGTACTCACTATCGGCGACTACCTGCTCTATCTAGCTCTGGGACTGGTTGCCTTCGACCCGGTCGGCAAACGGACCGAAGCGACCCTGACGAGTGACGGTAACGGTACTTTCAGCGTCAGCAAAGGCGCGCCTCAAGTCATTCTCAAGCTCTGCCACGTGGATGACGCTACCCGGGCACAAGCGGAACAAACCGTCAATGAAATCGCCGCCAAAGGCTATCGGGCGCTGGGCGTAGCCCGTAATGACGGCCATGGCTGGAACTTCCTAGGTTTGCTGCCGCTCTTCGATCCGCCCCGGGAAGATGCTGCCGAAACGATCACCAGCGCCCGCGCCCACGGCGTGCGGATCAAGATGGTCACGGGCGACAATCTCGCTATCGCCAAGGAGATAGCCGCTCAGCTCGGTCTCGGCTCGAATATTCTGGCGGTTAACCAGCTCGGTCTGGGTGACGATGGCAGGATGCGCGCTGATCTTAGCCAGCAACTGATGCAGGCCGATGGTTTTGCCCAGGTATTCCCGGAGCATAAGTTTGCTCTGGTTAAAGCGCTGCAAGACCAGCACCATCTGGTGGGCATGACCGGCGATGGCGTCAACGATGCGCCGGCCCTCAAAAAGGCCGACATCGGCGTGGCCATGGGCATCACCGGCACCGACGTGGCGAAGGGCGCGGCCGACATGCTGCTCACCGACGATAATTTTGCCAGCATCGAGGCGGCGGTGGAGGAGGGGCGCGGGGTGTTTGATAATTTGACGAAATTCATCATTTGGACCCTGCCGACCAATGGCGGAGAAGCCCTGATCCTGCTGTCGGCCATTTTTCTGGGCACCGCCTTGCCGGCGCTTCCCGTGCAATTGTTGTGGATCAACATGACGACGGCGATTCTGCTTGGGTTGATGCTTGTCTTCGAGCCGAAGGAGCGGGATTTGATGCGCCGGCCTCCGCGCGAGCCCGATCAACCCATTCTCACCTATCCCTTGGTCATGCGCACCGGCCTCGTCACGCTGCTCATGCTGGCGGGCGCGTTTGGCGCGTTCCTGTGGGAACAGCACGTGCGCGGAAAGAACCTCATCGAGGCGCGCACGACCGTCGCCAATGTCATTGTGATGGTCGAGCTCTTCTACCTGCTCAATTGCCGGTCCTTGCTGCATTCCATGTTTTGCGTGGGTCTTGGAAGCAACCGCTGGATTTTCGCCGGAATCGGCGCCATGCTTGGAGCTCAACTGGCCTTCACTCATCTCCCGATCATGAATGCACTCTTCCACACCGCGCCGCTTGACGCCGCTTCCTGGCTTTATATCACGGGTGTCGGGCTGATGGTTTATTGCGTCGTTGAATTCGAAAAGTGGGTGCGCCGCCATGTTGGCCGGGAACGCAACGTCTCTCCCGCCAGCCCGAACGACATTTCCCATGGCGGAAAGCCCTGATTGCCCGCGCAATTTCGGCGTCTTGCCCTCACGGTGGCTCGGCCATTCCCCCGCAAAATCGGGTGAGTTCTTCCCAAACCCGGGCAAGCCGGAATGGGGTGGGCGGGATAGGTTGATCCAGCGTCCGTCCAGCGCGATCGCCGACGATTTTGTTGGGCCCGCCTCGAAGCCGAGGCGGAGACACTATGAAGAATCGAGCCCATCCTACTCCTCCGAGTTCCAGTTCGAGTTCGAGTTCGACTCCGAACCCGGAGCCCACGGCCGCTGAACCCTTGGAGATCGTCCTCGCGCGGCATCCCTTTCTGGAGGGCCTCAAGCCGGACCACCTGAGCTTGCTCAGGGAATCCGCCATGCGAGTGCGCTTTGGCGCG
>JAAUQA010000281.1 GCA_012032855.1 Candidatus Competibacteraceae bacterium | reverse complement strand
CCGACCCACCAAACGGGTATCGACTCCAGCGAGGCGACGCGCTATCACAGCCAGCCGAATGGCGCGGTCTTTAGCGGCCAATAATGCCACTGGACGGGTTTTGCCGCAGATAGCGAACCAGAGCAGGCACAGCCAGCATGGAATGGGAGACACCCAAATCCAATAACCGTACCGTTGGCGGCAATTCGTCCTTAAGATTAGTCGGTCGGCGAATAGTGAGCAAATCAATGCTCAGGTCGTGCTCAGCAAAACCCTGCAGCAGGTTGAGCACCATGCGCTCGACACCGCCATAGCCGGAAAATGAAATCAGTATGGCCAAACGTGGCGGCATGGCAGTCATCAGCTCAGTCCCAACACATCAAGATAGCGTTGCACGCTCGCAGTCACCGTGAATGGCAGTATAGCTTCATTCGACAAGCGCGAAGTGTTCGGATTATCCAACGTGCGGTTCAGAGCGGCGGCCAGAGCGGACGCATCCCCGACCGGCACCAGCTCACCAAAGCGACCGTCTTGTAGAGTCTCTCGCGGGCCGCTGGGACAATCCGTGGAGACAACAGCAACTCCCGCCGCCAACGCTTCGACAACAACGATAGCAGAACCTTCGCAATTCGACGACAAGGCGAACACCGCTGCCCGCGCCATATAGCGGAAAGGATTATCGACAAACCCCGGTAGTTCAACGTCCGCAATCACTCCCAACTCCTGGGCTAGTTGAGTCAACTTAGCCCGCTGGCGTCCTTCACCTAGAATGACCAAACGACAGGGCGTTGTCGGCGTAACTCAGCAAACGCTTTAATCAAGGTCGAAAAGTCTTTGCGTGCGCAGAGTTCTCCCACCCCGAGAATCACCGGAGGTTGATCACCGGCAAACCACGCATGATTTAACGGCAGCTGAGCTTGACGATACAAAGCAGCATCAACCACCGGATTGGGAATCACGGATATCGTCTTCAAAGGCAGGGAACCAACCCGACTGAGATCCTCGGCGGCACCCTGAGACGGGACGATAATCGCATCCGCGCCAGGATAAAGCCAACGAATGGAATGGTATTGAAGCTGGCGTGCCAACCATCCCCGCCGCTCCAAATTTTTGGACACCGTGGTGCCGATGCGCACCGCAACGCGGATCGGCTTGCCGGCTAAACGACGGGCTATCAGCGCCGTTCGATTGACCTTGTCTTTGTCGCTTAGCAGTGCACGCGGTTGATAACGACGCAGGTAACGCGCTAACGGCAATAAGCTGGTATTGACATGGGAAACGCCTAACGCAACGCGCCGCACATTGGCGGGCAAATCATCCCAATACGGGCCGTGATTGGCAACCGACAGGATATCCACCGTCACACCCCGGTCGGCGAATTCAGGAATCAGCTTTTTCATAATGCGATCCACACCACTATGACCGGAAGTCGCAAAGAAGATCGCCAGATCGGTGCGCGCCATGGGAGCCTATAATAACCCGAAAGCCCGCAAATAGGCGGCACTGCTGTTCGCTAAGGTGTAATCCTGCGCGGCTTGTTGCAACCAAAGCCGCTCGCCTGGCATATCCAAGGTTTTCAGTATTGCCGCGCTAAGCGCCTGTTTATCGCCGACCGGCACCAATGGTCCGAAAAGACCTTCCTGTAATATTTCCCGCGGACCGCTAGGGCAATCAGTGGAAACTACCGGAGTGCCTACCGCCAGCGCTTCGGTTAACACATTGGGAGAACCTTCCCAGTCCGACGACAGGACAAATAGCGCTGATTGCGCCATGTACGCATAGGGGTTGGCGACAAACCCGGCATTGAGACAGCGTCCGCCACTGCCAAATCGGCTGCCAGCGCGGTCAGCCGGCTGCGTTGGCGACCCTCACCGAGAATCATCAAGCGACAGATCCGCTGTGCCCTTACCTCGGCAAATGCCCGGATCAACAGGGTGAAATTCTTCTGCCGACGTAACCCTCCCGCGCCCAAAATCACCGGCGGCTGGTCCGCTGCGAACCAGGGATGCGCGACGGGTTCCGCCGCCAACGCTGTTAGTTCGGGCGTCACCACCGGATTGCGCAACACGTGAATGGAATCGCGGGACAGTTGACAGAGACGCGCCAAGTCGTCAGCCACCCCGTGAGAAACGCAGATGACCCCATCGGCTTGGGCATAAAGGCGGCGCAGTGCGCGCGTTTTCAACCAGCGTTTCAGGGGATTGCGCTGGCGGCCGTTCAGCCGCCCCGTCAGGTGGGTGCCAGTACGCAGAAAAACACGCGGCGGATTGGCCATACGCGCTTTAACCCGTACGGCCAGGCCGTCGTCCCGGCCTTTAGCCGAAAGCAAGACGGTCGGTTGAGCGGCGTTCAAATAGTCCAGTAAAGCGTTCAGTAGTGGGTTCCGGTTAGTCGCGCCGAGCTCGATCACGCGCACTCGTTCGCCTAACGTCGTTAGATAGGGAAGATGACGATCCTTGACCAGAAAATCCACCGCAACATCCCGGTCGGCGCAGCCGCGAGCCAGATTGACCAACATGCGCTCCACGCCGCCGTCGCCAAAGGTGGGAATAAATATAGCGATGCGTGAGGGAGTTGCGGTGGTAATCAATGCGATCCTTCAAACCAAACCCATGGCGGTTAGATAGCCTTGCGCACTGGCCTCGACGGTATAGCGTCCCACCGCGCTTTGCAAGCAGTTTGCATTCGGCGGATTGCGCAGGGTGGCGCGCATCGCCTCGGCGAGAGCGTCAGCATCGCCTACCGGGACTAACGGCCCGTAACGACCGTCCGCCAGCGTTTCACGGGGACCGCTGGGACAATCGGTAGCGACCGCCGGCGTACCTACCGCCAACGCTTCGGTCAAGGCGTTGCCGGACCCTTCCCAAGCCGACGACAACACGAACAGACTAGCGCGCGCCATAAAAACATAAGGGTTTTCGACAAAGCCCGGCATTTGCAGATCCGCTTGGATGCCGAGATCACTCGCCATATCGAACAGTTCGGGGCGTAGTTTACCTTCGCCCAAAATCATTAGGCGGTAGACGCCGTCCCGGCGAAGTTTAGCGAACGCCCGCAATAGGGTGGCAAAATCCTTTTGCGGTTCCAGACGACCGACCGCCAGAATGACCGGTGGTTGGCCGGGTTGAAACCAGGGATGAGCCAAGGGAATCCGGGCTTGTTCATGCAGCTGAGGGGTCACTACCGGATTGGGAATCGTTCGAATTGATGCCCGAGGATAGCCGATCAGTGCGGCGGCATCATCCGCCACGCCATCGGAGACCGCAATCAGCCCGGCGTTAAAAGGGTAGTAGCGGCGCATCATGCGCAGATGCTTGCGTTTTTTCGCGGGCTGCAGACTGTCCAGTTGGCGGCTTAGATGGGTATCCAGGGTAGTGAATACCGGCGTACCTGAGCCGGCCAAGCGACACGCGCGCAACGCCATCGCATTGACTCGGATGCGTTCTGTCAGCACGGCATCCGGACGGTGGCGACGCAGGTAACAAGCGAACGGCAATGCGCCGAAAACGGCATGGGAGGTTTTGAGGTGAATCACCCGCACGCCCCGACGCAGCGAGTGCATATAAGGGCTGTCCGTTCTAGCGACCAATAAATCGACGGCCAGTCCTTGTCCGATCAACTCATTAAGCAGATGAACCCGTACTCTTCCGACACCACCGACGGCGAGTGAGGCGACCAGCACGGCCAGCCGTTTAGGTTGTGACATTAAAGGTAATGCAACTGTATTTCCACAATTCGGTCAATTATACTCGGTTCGCCAACACCTGTTGCAAGCCAATTCATGCAATGATTGCCTGGCCTCCATCGCCTTTTCCTCACCCATGAACCTCACCCGGACGGCCTGATGCAACACTCTGCACCGGATATCATTTATTTGGGACGCAGCCGATTGCATCGCTTGCGCGCCAACCTGTTACAAACGCTACATGCAGTGGCAGGCTTCGTCGAAGAAGGTTGGCGCATCCGCCTGTTTCTGCCCCCCTGGCGTGGCGTCGATGCCGATCAATTCATCCGCGACATGGGGATTACCACCGCGTTGGACTTGCGGGGTTCACCGTTGTTACATCGGCGTTGGGGCGGAAGACCCTTTATTCGCTGGCACCGCCGCCGTTTGCAGGCCAGCCGCGCCGTCTATGTGCGGGCTGCGGAACTGTGTCTGCCGCTGGCGCGAGCCGGGATCCGCCACCACTTCGAAGTCCACGACACGACCCGGATGATTCAGCAGGAGCAATTGGCCGAGATTGTGGGTTATCACCGGGCAGGCATCATCGACCAATTGATTCCCATCAGCCAAGCCGCTAAAGCAGTGTTGATGGCCCATGGCGCTCAACCTGAGCGCATTTACGTCGCTCCTTCCGCGGTAGCCTTCGACCGTTTCAGCCAAGCGCCTCCCCTGGAACCGGATCGCCTAGCCCGGCCCCGGTTGATTTATCTGGGACGAATCAGCCGCAATCGCGGCTTGACGATTTTTGAAAACCTAGCGCAACGGGGTTATGAAGTGTTGCTGATCGGGGTGTCCGATCAGCACCTTGGTACGACCCTCCCCATTCGCCGTCCTGTGCCGCACCGAGAAGTGCCCTATTGGTATGGCCAGGCGGAATTGGCGTTGATGCCGTATCAAGCCGATCTCGGTCACGCCGATTCAATCAGCCCGCTAAAGCTGTTCGAGGCAATGGCGGCGGGGCGTCCGGTGATCGTGAGCGATCTCGGCCCCATCCGCGAAATTGTCAAGGACGGTGAGAATGGCTTGATCGTAAAAGCGGATGATGCAGACGCCTGGGCCGCTGCTGTGAATCGGTTGCAAACTGATCCGGCACTGACATTACGAATAGCGGAGAATGCGCGCCGATTGGCGGAACAACACAGTTGGCGTCAACGCACCCGCGGCATCGCGCAAGCTATGGGTTTGGCCGATCAGTAACGCCCAATACATCCTGGTAAACCCGATAGTTCCCCTCGACCATCGCGGCAATCGAGAAATCGGTCAGCGCGATTCGACGTCCGGCTTGTCCGTAGGCTGCTGCTCGTTCGGTATCGGCCAATAAACCGTTGACCGCCTGCGCCAGAGCAAGTGGGTCACCGGCTGGTATCAGCGTACCGTTGACCCCGTTTCTCACAATCTCGGGAATACCCCCGACCCGGCTTGCGACGATGGGAACGCCGCAAGCCGCCGCCTGGAGCAAAGCTACACCCAAGCCTTCCATGAAAGCCGGATGCACGACCAGATCGAGGGCGGGCAGGATTGTATGCATGTCGG
>JAAUQA010000280.1 GCA_012032855.1 Candidatus Competibacteraceae bacterium | reverse complement strand
CGGGCAGGCTCCCGCCCCTCGCCGCGACGACGGGAGCGCCGCTCGCCATCGTCTTCGGCGGCGGTGAGACCGAACCCCCTCGTAGGAGGAGGGCTGGACGAAGACGGCGGCATCCCCGTAAAGGGCCGGCAACGCCTCGTCGGGCACTACGTCGAGGATCTCGACGGGCACTTCGCGGATGGCGGCGTCGAAGGCGGCCGTCTTCCACCCGCGCCGGCCGCATGCGGAGGGGTACGGGGAGGCCCGTGCGTTCGCGCAGGCGCCCCACGGCGCGCACGAGCACATCGAGATTCTTGCGCGCCTGGATCGTCCCTACCGAGAGGACGTAGGGCTCGGCCGCGCGGTGGTGGAGCGGACGCGCGTGGCGATGGAAGGCCTCGGCGACCCCGTGATGGATGACGTCGATGCGCGTCGGCTCGACGCCCAGGGTGGCGACGAGATCGTCGCGAGCGTGGGCGGAGACGGCGATGATCCGGTCGGCGCGTTTCGCCGCGTGGCGATGGACGAGGCGCAGGTAGAGGCGCGAGGGGGCGCCGAAGGTCTCGGGGTGGTGGTGGTAGGCGAGGTCGTGGATGGTCACGACCGCGGGGCAGGAGAGACGAAGCGGCAGGGCGTTCTTGGTGTTGTGGTAGAGGTCGGCGCCCAGGTGCCGGAGAATGCGCGGCACCTGCACGTGATCCGCCCAGGGGCGCGGACCCGTCAGGCGGACAGCGGGGATTCCCGGGAAGGCCTCGGGTCGATCGGTCAGGACGACGACGTCCACCTCCCCCGTGCGCGCCAGAGCCTCGGCGATACCGGCATCGTTGGCGTCTCCCTGGTTGATTTCTGCAAACATATTCTGTTGCAGCTCAGCCAACCACGGGTTGGAACGGGTTTCGTCGCCGCCGCCTTCGTATTCCACCAGCCGCCCGCTGGTATGAATGAGCGGAAAGTCCTTGGAATAGTCCTTGGCCTGGATGGACGCGTAGCGGGTCGGCAAGCGCCAGAAGCTCTTACGGTCCTCGTAGGTCGGATATTTTTCCACCAGTTCGTAGCGTGAGGTATACAGCGGTTCGCGGTGGATCGGCACGGCGTCCGGGAAGTTCCACACCACGCAGCGCGCTTTGGCGTTACCGAACGGAGCGCAGCCGTGTTCCAATGGCCACTCGCTGAATACCGCCGGACAGATCGGTTTTCCAGTTTTTGCCCTCGGCGAGCGCTTTCTCTGCTTCGGTCAGGTCGTCCCACCAACCGAGTTGCTTGAGCATATCGGCGGTAAATTCGGGATAACCGTCTTCGATCTCCGAATCTTTACTATAAGAGCCATCGGCTAACAGACTGACGCCATCGCGTTCCACGCCGAAACGCGCACGGAAGGTCAAACCGCCCTCTTTGACCGGTTTACTGGTGTCATAGAGATTGGGGGTGCCGGGGTGTTTCATCTCCGCCGTGCCCCAAGAAGGCCAGGGCATACCATAGAAATCGCCATCCGCCGGACCGCCTTCGGCTTTCAGCGAGGTGGTATTGAAGGTGTGCCAGTTTTGCTGATGTTGCTTCAGACGTTCGGGGCTTTGCCCAGTGTAGCCGATCGTCCACATACCCTTGTTGAACTCGCGGGTAATGTCCTCAATCAGGGGCTCGCCGTTATTGACTTGAATGTTCTTGAACAGTTGTTCTTCGAACCCCAGCTTCTTGGCCATTAAATACATGATGGTGTGATCGGGCTTGGACTCGAACAGCGGCTCAATCACCTTGTCGCGCCATTGCAACGAGCGGTTGGATGCCGTCACCGAGCCGTAGGTTTCGAACTGGGTGCAGGCTGGTAGCAGGTACATGTTATCGGTACGATCCTGCATTGAAGCGGTGACCGTCGGATAGGGATCGACGACTACCAGCAGATCGACCTTTTCCATAGCCTTTTTCTGCTCAGGGCCACGGGTCTGACTGTTAGGTGCATGGCCCCACAGGAACATGGCATGCAGATTATCCTTCTGAGCGATATTCGCCTTGTCTTCCAGGATACCGTCGATCCAGCGCGATACCGTAATACCGTTGGTATTCATCACCGGAACCGGTGCACCGTCTTTTCCTCATAGGAACCGGTGTCGAAGCGGGATTTGATCCATTCATAATCCAGATCCCAGACGCCCGCCCAGTGTTTCCAAGAACCCTCTGTTAAGCCGTAGTAGCCGGGTAGGGTGTCCGCCAGCACGCCGAGATCGGTAGCGCCTTGAACATTGTCGTGGCCACGGAAGATATTGGTGCCGCCGCCCTCCACGCCCATATTGCCCAAAGCGAGTTGGAATACGCAGTAGGCCCGGGTGTTGTTGTTGCCGGTGGTGTGTTGGGTGCCGCCCATGCACCAGATAAACGTGCCTGGCCGATTCTCGGCCATCAATTGCGCGGCCTTTTTGACATCCGCCTCGGGTACGCCGGTCACCCGTTCAACTTCATCGGGAGTCCACTTGGCGACTTCGGCGCGTACCTCGTCCATGCCGTACACACGTTGGTTGATGAATTCCTTGTCTTCCCATCCGTTTTCAAAGATATGCCAGAGCATGCCCCAGACCATCGCCACATCGCTGCCGGGGCGCAATTTGGCGTAGTGATCGGCATGGGCGGCGGTGCGGGTAAAGCGCGGATCAATCACAATCAGCTTGGCGCCCGCTTCCTTACCCCGAAACACGTGCTGTAGCGATACCGGGTGTGCTTCCGCCGGGTTGCCGCCGATGATCAGAATCGACTTGCTGTGGTGGATGTCGTTATAGGAATTGGTCATCGCTCCGTAGCCCCAGGTGTTAGCAACACCCGCTACGGTGGTTGAATGGCAAATACGCGCCTGATGATCGACGTTGTTGGTGCCCCACATCGCCGCGAATTTGCGGTACAGATAGGCTTGCTCGTTGTTGAACTTGGCCGAGCCCAACCAATAAGCCGAATCGGGACCGGATTGTTCACGGATTTTCAGTAGCTGATCGCCGATTTCGTCAATGGCCTGATCCCAGGACAGTTTTTGCCATTTGCCGCCGACCAGCTTCATGGGGTATTTCAGGCGCCTTTCGCCGTGGCCGTGTTCGCGCACCGACGCACCCTTGGCGCAATGCGCGCCCAGGTTAAAGGGATGATCGAAGGCGGGTTCCTGACCGGTCCATACCCCGTTTTGTACCTCTGCGTAGATTCCGCATCCCACTGAGCAATGGGTACAAACGGAACGGGCGACGGTGGTTTCGCCACTGCCGCTCTCGGCTACGGTGGCTTGGGCTTTCTTCATCATACCGGGGGTCGCCATTGCTGCGATGGCGCCGCCGCCCATGACGATACCGGAATTCTTCAGGAAATTCCGGCGGTTAGTGGGTAACCCGGTAAACAGCTTTGGTGTTGCGTGATGCGCGTCGGCTTCGCGACTCACATCGGTCGATCGTTTCATCAATTTCATGACAATTTCTCCTCCTTAATCCCTTAAGCTGGCGGTGCAGTTTGATGCGTGAGGCGTTAACCTTTGGCGGTGCGGTAATAATCCGCGATATGTTGGGTTAAGTGATAACCCTGTTTGGCGGCAGCTCGTGCCGTCGGTGTTGTTTCGGTTGCTACGGCAGCCCCCGTCGCTACAGCGCCCGTCGCCACACCGGCGCCGGCAATCACGGTAGTCCGCAAGAAGTGACGCCGACTAATTGGCGTTGCGGTGATGTTCTTGATCATGTACACATTCTCCTCATCGTTGAACACAGTTTGCCTCTCTACCCTCTTTGTTTTTATCTATCCGTAAAATCGCTTATACCAACATCGCTAAATAACGTTTTTCCAGTGTTATGAATTCTCGCCCCAAGTGACCTACCGGGCGATAAAAGTTGGCGCTATTGGCATGTTCTAAATCGTGAAAAAAAGTCTCCATCCAGGCTCCCAAGTGCGCGTCAAAGAATTGCTGTTGTTGTTCCCAAGTGACGGCTTCATCCGTGATCAACAGCGCCATGACCTCGCAGAGCGCAGCGACATGATCTTCCGGTTCATGTACGCCTTCTTGACGTTCATAACCTAAAGCAGCTAAATCTTGGCGTAATTCCGCTAACGGTTTTTCCATCAGAAAACCGGTCAGATACCAGGAACCGTAAGGCACTAATTCGCCACGACCGAGACCGATAAACAAACCCAGATATTCATCAGCGAGCGCTTTGGGATCAGCTTCTTCAGCAACTTTGCGCAATCGGGCCCATGCCTTGCTCATGTTGTCCGCCGGTGGTTCATTTGACTCGCTGGTAATACCTTGTAGGCGCTGCAGCAGATTTTGGTCCGGTGCGGCTCGTAGCAAATTCGCCAATAGACTGTAAGTACCCGCACGGAGAGAGCGCTCAGATAAGTCCTCGGGAGCGGGGTTGTCGGAATGCGCAATGTTCATCGGTGTCCCCCTATTTCTTCACCGAACATATCGCGCACCCGACAATCCCCACACATTCTTAGTCTGTTAACCGCTTGCTCGTCCTGAAACATCCAGTGTCCGCCGAGTTTGGCCGTCATTTTTTCGATCATGCTGCTGGTTGCGAACGGTTTGCCGCACTGTACGCAGTGGAAGGCTGCTTCTTCGTGCAATACCCGACGCCGTCGGCGTTGTTGCTGATCAAATAGAAAGCGGGTTTGGCGGGTGATCGCATCTTCCGGACAAGCGGTTTCGCACAGGCCGCACTGAACGCAGTTGGCCTCCAGAAATTCCAGCTTGGGCGTATCGCCGCCGTCAAACAGAGTGCCTACAGGACACACCGAAACGCAGGCCATGCACAATGTGCAGGTAGAACGGTTCACTTGTATTTCGCCAAATGGGGCCCGTGTCGGCAATGGAATCACTGCTTGCGAGAGCGTGGTTTGCGCGGCCAGCCAATCGATGGCGTAATACATCACGTCGCGTTTAATGTTGCTGCCGGCAAAGCCTGCCGGCTTGATGGCGGGCATGGCGGTTCCGGTTTGTAATTCAGCCAAGACGTTTTGCTCGTCCAGGTCGGCCTCCAGCAAGTCCAGAACGGCCTGCGGATAGCCCATCCCGTGTAATAGGGCGTGGGCGAAACTCAGCTGTTCACGCAGTTCCTGCTGCACGCTGGGAGCGACTTGCGCAGTCGTCATCAGCAACACTCGGCTGGCGCCATGAGCCAAAGCAGCCAACCAGATGTCCATACCCACACTGCCGATTTCCTCAATCTCAATGGGAATGACATTGCCCGGCCACGTCTCAACCAGGGACGCTACCCATTGTTTGCCGGTCTCGGCATCATGGAACACCAGAACC
>JAAUQA010000279.1 GCA_012032855.1 Candidatus Competibacteraceae bacterium | reverse complement strand
AGTTAAAAGTCTGATTTTCACCGTCAACAGTTTTAGCGGCGAATCGTTCGAAGGGATTCCCAACGCATTCTGCGTGGTGGTGGATGATAAGAGTGGTAACGAAATCGCCCGTTTCAATTTATCCTTGGAGGGGGGGCATTTCACCGGATTGATTATGACTAAACTGTACCGGCACGAGGGCGACTGGCGGGTGCAAGCCATCGGCGACCACGGCGAAGGCCGAACCTTCATGGATTTGCTGCCGGCCCTCAAACCCCATCTCTAATCCCTCAATAACGAGAAGCAGCGATGAATTTGCAGTCCGGGCAAAACATTTCCATCACCAACAAAGCCCGACCACCCGCAGCGTAGAGATGGTTTTGCAGTGGGAGCCGACCAATTCCCCTTGGAACTGGATAGCAGCGCTTTTGCCTTAACTGGACAGGGTAAAGTGCGCGGTGATGAGGATTTTGTTTTCTACAATCAACCCATGCTGAGCGGGGGCGGTATTCAACGCTCATCGGACGGCAGGCAGTTCACAATCGATTTCCAGTCACTGCCTTCCGCTATTGAAAAGATTGCTTTGACACTGACTATTCATCAAGGCCAACGGCGGGGGCAATCCTTTTCTCAATTACGTCAAGTGACTGTGGAACTACGTGATGCCCAAAGTAAAGCCGGCATAGCGACTTTTCCATTAGCGACTGGAGGAATGGCGGAAACCGCATTAGTCGTCGCCGAGCTGTATCGTCGCAACAATGAATGGAAATTTCGTGCGGTTGGCCAGGGATTTGTCGGTGGATTGGGGCCGTTAGCCAGCCATTTCGGCGTGGCTATAGACGATGATCCCGATGTGGCTGAACCACCACCACCTCAGCCAGCTGCGCGACCGATACCGTCAGTCCGTAACCAACCCGTACCACAACCTACCCCCGTCACCTGCGTCACGTCCCGTTCGATTAGAAAAAATCACTCTGGAGAAAAAGCAACCCGTTTCGCTGAAGAAGACTGGTCAAGGGTTCGATAAAATCATCGTAAACCTAAATTGGAACCAAGGGACACCGGCTAGTGGTGGCGGTGGTTTCCTGGGGGGATTATTCGCCAGCAAGCAGGGCACCGATTTGGATTTAGGCTGTTTGTTCGAATTGAATGTCCAACACCAGGGGCGTCCAGTTGTCGGCGCTATTCAGGCGTTAGGCAATTCATTCGGCAACTTCGATCAAATGCCTTTTATTCGGTTGCTGGGCGATGACCGCAGCGGCAATAGCGCGGAGGGTGAGTTTTTACACATCAATGGTCGTCAGTGGGAACAGATTCGACGCGTGTTGATTTTCGCCTTTATTTACGAAGGCGTGCCCAATTGGGCGGCGGCGGATGCCGTCGTGACCATCAACACGCCCGGCCAGCCCACCTTGGAAGTGCGGCTGGACAGTCATCGCAATGATCAAGGCATGTGCGCGATCGCGCTGTTGGAAAATACCGGCGGTAATATTCAGGTCACCAAACTGATGGATTATTTCCAGAGTCACCAGTACATGGATAGCGCTTATAAGTTTGGTTTACGCTGGACAGCCGGCAAAAAAGATTAACTACGCAATGAGGATTTGGCTATGGCATTAGATTGGTTGAAAAATCGTGTTCAAGAAGTCTCGGCTAACCTGAAAAATGAGGTTAATAAGGTTCGCAACAAATCGTTCCTGGAAGGCGTAGTTGCCGGTTGCGCGCTGGTCGCCTACGCCGACGGCGTGGTGAAGCCGGAAGAAAAACAGAAGATGATGGGGTTTCTTAGAACTTCTGAGGCATTGTCGGTGTTCAGCACCGATGAAGTCATCAATACCTTCGAGAAATTCGCCAAGAATTTCGATTTCGATTTGGCGGTCGGCGAAGCCAATGCATTGCAAGCAGTCGGCAAACTGAAATCCAAGGAGGGCGAAGCACGCTTGATGGTTCGGGTGTGCTGCGCTATCGGGGCCGCCGATGGCGATTTCGACGAATCCGAGAAAGCCGCTGTACGTAAAGTTTGTCAGGAATTGGGACTTAGCTTTAAGGATTTTGATCTCTAAAACCTGCTCTGCCGCCGCTTCGGCTCTGGCTGTCCGGCGGCTATTGACGCGTAGCAACCATATTTCATCAATCTAAGGGGCCAGTATGAAATTTTCCTTTCCCGGCCTAACTGACCAGGAAGTGCAAGAATCGCGGAGTCAATACGGCTCCAACGCCGTGACTCCCCAGCAAGTCGAAACCTTCTGGGATAAGCTTGTCGGCAACCTGAAAGATCCCATCATCATCATCTTGATCGGTGCCTTGGTAATTACCGTGGTACTGGCAATCTTCGGTTATACCCACTGGTACGAAGGTGTCGGCATTGCCGTCGCGGTGGTGTTGGCGACGCTGGTGGCAACTTGGTCCGAATACAGCAACGAAACCGCTTTCCAGAAGTTGCTGGAAGAAGCGTCGCTGATTCTGGTTAAGGTGTTCAGGAACAATCGTCTGGTCGAGATTTCCATTAATGACTTAGTGGTTGGTGATCACCTGCTGTTGCAGCCGGGTGATACGATACCCACTGACGGGGTGTTGGTGGCGGGTCATTTAGAGGTCAGTCAAGCCGCGTTGACCGGCGAGTCGGAGCCGCTTAAAAAAACGTGCTCCCGAAACCGAAGATGCGCCACTGGATGAAGAGACTAACGTGCTGTTGCGCGCTTCCCTGGTTGAGGATGGCGAGGCTGTTATGCGCGCCACTGCGGTCGGCGATAAAACCAAATATGGCGCGACCCTGAAGGAAATCACCAGCGCCGAAGATCGCTTGTCGCCTTTGCAGCAGAAGCTAACCGTGCTCGGTGGGCAAATCAGCACCTTCGGCTATATCGGCGCGACCCTGATCGCCATCGCGTTCATGCTCAGCCAGATTTACTTTGCCCCCGACGCCAGCGGCGATATAGCCACTTATTGGGCGCAAAATTCTTTCGGCCAGATCGTCTCGGATATGGTGACGGCATTAATTCTCGCCATCATCATCATCGTGGTAGCGGTGCCGGAGGGTTTGCCGATGATGATTGCTATCGTGCTGTCCTTGAATATGCGCAAGCTGCTCAACGCCAAGGTATTGGTGCGTAAACTCTTGGGCATCGAAACAGCCGGTAGTCTGACCGTATTGTTCACCGATAAAACCGGCACCTTGACTCAAGGTCAATTGGTGGTCGCCGATTTTCTTGCCGGTGATCATCAACATCACGCCAAAACTCGACGATGCGCCCCAGGCGCTGCGCGATTTGATCGCCTTCTCCTTGCGCAATAACACCAGCGCGGTGATTGATGCCAGCAACCCCAGTGATCCCGGCATCGTCGGTGCTGATCGTACTGAACAGGCGTTATTACGTTTCTTGGGGCCGCAATTGATAGAGCAAGACATGTCGACATCGTTGACATCATTCCTTTCAACAGCACCCGTAAATTTTCCGGTATGCAGGTCAAAGGGGTACGCGATCTGACCCTGATCAAGGGCGCTCCGGAAATCGTGTTGCAAAACTGCACGCATTATATGAATTCACAGGGTGAACGCGTCGAACTGAGTGACAAAGACGCGTTCAACGCGGAAATGCATACCCTATCGGAACGCGCCATGCGCCTGATTGCGGTCGCCGTTTCTGATACCCCTATCAACCCCGAGCAAACCTTGCCGGAACAATTAACTTTAGTGGGTATTTGCGGGTTGCGTGATGATCTACGGGCCGAGTCTTACGGCGCTGTCAGCCGCGCCAAGAAGGCCGGGATTCAAGTGGTGATGATTACCGGAGACGCTAAGGAAACCGCCCAAGCCATTGCAAAAGATGTCGGACTGTTCGAAGACGACCCGGATGCCAAAATCATCACCTCCACTGAATTGGGGCAGCTGTCGGATGCCGAGGTGAAGAATCTATTGCCGCATCTGTATGTGGTAGCACGCGCCTTTCCTACCGATAAAAGTCGCTTGGTGAAACTCGCCAAGGAAATGGGTTGGGTCGTGGGGATGACCGGCGACGGTGTCAATGATGCCCCAGCGGTGAAGAACGCCGATGTCGGTTTTGCGATGGGTAGCGGTACGGAAATGACCAAGGAATCCAGTGATATCGTTATTTTGGATGACAATTTCCAGTCCCTGACCCAATCGGTGCTGTATGGCCGCACCCTGTTCAAATCAATCCGCAAATTCTTGGTGTTCCAGTTGACGGTCAATGTCTCGGCGATTCTGTTGGCGTTTCTGGGACCGTTCATGGGTTATGAATTGCCTTTGACCATGACTCAATTGCTGTGGATCAACATCATTATGGACACCCTGGCAGCCCTGGCTTTCTCCGGCGAAGCGGCTCTAGACCGTTACATGCTGGAAAAACCGATACCGAAGGACTCGCACCTGATCACCGGCGAGATGTGGTCTTCGATCCTGACTAACGGCATTGCTGCTACGATTTTGAGCTTGATCTTCTTAACGTATGAGCCGATTCGGGGATTATTCGAACGCCCTGGTCTGACGCCTGAGGAAAACAATCTGGTGTTTTTGACCGCGTTTTTCGGCTTTTTCGTCTTCATGCACAATCTCAACAAATTCAACGCCCGCACCGAAAGTTTGAATCTATTCGACCATTTGGTGGACAACAAAAACTTTTTGGGTGTGGTCGCGTTGATTTTCAGCCTACAGATTGTGTTTACTTATATCGGTGGCGAAATATTGCGCACGGTCGGCCTGACGTTTATGGAATGGATTTACATCCTGTTGCTATCCGTCCTGATTATTCCCATTGATCTGGTCAGGAAAACAGTGCGAAACAAGTACTTCGGCAATCCTGTACTGACCGATGCGCAAACTTGACTGAATGAGATCAATCTTACATAAAGCTGAGTCTACGAGAGGAGGCGGGTTATTATGGGTATTTCTCTAAGCAAAGGTGGTCGGATTTCCTTGAGCAAGGAAGCGCCCGATCTGAAGAAGGTTCATGTGGGATTGGGCTGGGATGAGCGATCCACCGATGGCTCCGAGTTCGATCTGGACGCTTCCGCGTTCATGCTGAACGCCGGCGGTAAAGTCCGTTCCGATGCCGATTTCATCTTCTACAATCAGCTGCGCTCCGTGGAAGGTTCCGTGGAGCACACCGGCGATAATCGCAGCGGGGCCGGTGAAGGTGATGATGAAGTGGTGATGGTGGACCTGTCACTGGTTCCGCCGGAAATACAGAAGATCGCTTTCACGGTTACCATTCATGACGCCGAGCAACGGCGGCAGAATTTCGGCCAGGTGCA
>JAAUQA010000278.1 GCA_012032855.1 Candidatus Competibacteraceae bacterium | reverse complement strand
GAAATGGCCGATGTGGCTTATGTCGGGAGCGGAGTGTTGGCGTCGGCGCTCAGCATGAATAAGGCGCAGTGCAAACGGTTATTACAAGCCGGCGGTGTTCCTGTGCTGCCGTGGGCGACAGTAAATCGCGAAGACTGGCGCCGCGATCCGGTCGCAGCTCGCGATGCGGTGTTGGCAAATACAGGTACGGATCAGTTTCCGCTATTCGTCAAACCGTGCAATCTCGGCTCGTCAATCGGCATAGCATCGGCGACCGATGCCGCTGGATTAGATGCGGCCTTAGAGCAAGTATTCCGCTTTGACGAAGTTGCCTTGATCGAACCGCAAGTGGTGGCGATTACCGAAATCAACGTCAGCGTCATGCGGGGCGCCGAGATTCATCCCTCAGTGGTGGAACGTCCGTTATCCAAAAGCGGTGTCCTGACCTATCAGGACAAGTACGGTTCCAGCGGCAAAGGGAAAAAGGGACAACAGCGCACCGGTAGCATCGCCGATGCAGAGCGACGCATTGATCCTAAAGATGTCCCGGAAACCATCAAGACACAGGCCCAGTCTATGGCGGTACGAGCGTTTCAATTGATCGACTGTGCGGGTGTTGCGCGTATCGATTTTATCTTCGATCAGGCACAGAACGTGTTGTTTCTGAATGAGATCAACCCCATACCGGGATCAATGTCTTATTATCTGTGGGAAAACTCGGTGCCGCCGCTGACCTATACCGCTCTGCTCAGTGACATCATCGACAGCGCGTTAACGCGTAAGGCGATTAAAGACGCTTCACAGCGGGATTCGGGGTTGCGGGTGTTATTCCCCTGAATCGGATCGCTGACGATGATTTCATGAATTCTGTGAGCTTATTGGATGGATGAGTTATTGCAACGAATCAGCCTGCACTTCAGGCAAAGTATCGAAACCAAGCAACAAGCCCTGGCCAGCGTCGGCCCGGCCATTGTCCGTGCCGCACAGTGCCTCGCCCATTGTTTATCTCATGAAGGCAAAGTGCTGGTGTGTGGCAACGGGGGTTCTGCCGCCGATGCGCAACATTTCGCCGCCGAATTGGTCAATCGATTTGAACGGGAACGTCCGGGGTTGCCGGCGATTGCTTTGACCACCGATTCTTCGGCGTTGACTGCGATCGCGAACGATTTTGCGTTTACCGAGGTGTTTGCCCGGCAAATCCACGCGCTGGGAAAAGGAGGTGATGTCCTGCTGGCGATTTCCACCAGCGGACACTCTGCCAATATCACCGCTGCGGTGCGGGCGGCTCATGCTCGCGGTATGCCAGTGGTGGCGCTGAGCGGACGAGACGGTGGAGAACTGGCGGGGTTGTTGGGCGAACATGACGTGGAAATTCGTATTCCCGGTACTCAACGGCGCGTATTCAGGAAGTGCATATACTGACCATTCACTGTCTGTGTGATTTGGTCGATCAGTTGTTATTCGACGGGGAGGGCTGACATGATCCGACGTTTAGGGTGCCTGCTTTTGGGCCTGGGCTTACTCATGAGTCTGAACGGGTGCGTGGGGCTGCTGATGGGTGGCGCTGCGGCAGGCGCCATAGCTGTAGGCCATGACCGACGTACCACCGGTACGATTTGGGAGGACCAGTCGATTGAGCTCAAGACTTACGACGCGCTCAGCAAGGATTCCCTGTTGCAAGGACGCAGTCACATCAATGTTACCAGTTACAATACCGCGGTGTTGCTGAGCGGTGAGATCGCCACGCCGGAATTGTCACAACGGGCAGGCGATATCGCGCGACAGATCGAGAAAGTGAAATACGTCCATAATGAATTGCGAGTCGGTCCCCCAAGCACGTTGAGCAGTCGAAGTGCTGATACAGCAGTGACTACTGCGGTCAAGACCTCGTTATTCAAGGTGGATGGCATTCGGGATTTCGACCCGACCCGCGTCAAGGTAGTGACCGAACGCGGCGAAGTTTATTTATTTGGCTTGCTGACGCCGCGCGAGGCGGATGCAGTGACCAATGTGGTGCGTCGGGTGAACGGGGTACAAAAAGTAGTCAAATTGTTCGAGTACATCGAACGGAATAGTTGATGATGGCTTATGCCCGGCGCTATTTGACTATTTTCAGAGTAGGGCGTTTGGTCGGCTGTGGTGAGGAAGGGGGCGGCTGGTCACTGCCCGGCTCATTGCCGAACACCATGCCTTGGCCATTTTCCCGCGCATAAATTGCCATCACCGCCGGGGTCGGGATGTTGACCTGATGGGGGGCTCCGCTGAAGCGGGCGCTGAATTCAACGAACTCGTTGCCTAGCAACAGCCCCTGCACGGCGCTTGGGTTAATGTTCAGTACGATACGCCCTTCCTGAACGAACTGCCGAGGCACTTGCACATCGGATGCCTCGGCATCTACCAGCAAATAAGGCGTCAGGCCGTTGTCCGTGATCCATTCGTAAAGCGCACGAATCAGGTAAGGGCGGTTAGATGTCATTAGCGACCTTTGTTGTTCTCCCGCGCCGGGGGGGAGAACAACTCTCCCCGCGCCACGGTTGAGACTTAGTGAACGTCTTTCCAATACTCTTTCTTGAGCGGATAGCCACGACAAGGCCAAGCGCCAAAAACAGCAAAACCCAGATGCCGATACGCTTACGTTCTAGCTGAATCGGTTCAGCGGTATACGATAGAAAATTGACCAGATCGGCCATGGCCCGATCAAATTCCGGAACCGTCATGGAGCCCGGCTGCATTACTTCAAAACCGGTGATGACTTGCTTGCTTGGGTCGTGGGGATCGGCTGTATAGATAGGCGTTTGCCAGCCTTGCAGTTCCCACAGCACATGCGGCATACCGACCAAGGGAAAGGCTGCGTTATTGACACCCCAAGGCCGACCGTCATCCAGATAGAAGGTGCGCAAATAAGTATAAAGATAATCCGCTCCCCGTGAGCGTGCGACCAGAGTCAAGTCGGGCGGTGCTGCCCCAAACCAATTCTTAGCATCTTTCTTAGACATGGCAATTTTCATGGTTTCGCCAATCTTGGTTTTTTCGATACCGGAATTGTCCGCTTTGCTAGTTGAAGTAAAGATCAAGTGCTGTTCAACCAGCTCTTCGGGCAAGTCCAGGTCACGCGCCAAGCGGTTGTAACGTTGGTATTCCGCCGAATGACACCCCATGCAGTAATTGACAAACAGCCGAGCACCGCGTTGTAGGGACGCAGTGTTGCTCACGTCAATCGGCGCATGATCTAAGGGGTAACCGCCGCCACCGGCTGCGGTGGCCAAACTGGGTAACAGTAACATCAGGATCGGGATTAGCTTATTCATTCCGCTGTCATCCTTGCTTTGTCGACTTCGCCGAAGGGAACCGCGCTCTTGGCATCGCCCGCGCCGTCAATAGTGACCGTGGTATAGGTCACTCGATCCGGAACCGGTTTGGTTTTTTCATTACGGGTATAAAAGGGCATGAAGATGAAGAACCCGAAATAGACAAAGGAAAAGATGCGGGCTATAAGCGTCAGGCCATCGCTAGGCGGTTTAGCGCCTGCATAACCGAGTATGACAAAAGATACAGAGAATAAAATCAGCGCGATTTTCCAGCTCAGACCGCGATAGCGAATCGACTTGACCGGACACCGATCCAGCCAGGGCAGCAGAAACAACAGGAAGATCGATGCCCCCATCGCAACGACCCCAAGCAACTTGTCCGGTACCGCCCGTAAGATGGCGTAATAGGGGGTGAAATACCATACCGGAGCGATATGTTCTGGGGTTTTCAACGGATCAGCGGGCTCGAAGTTAGGATGTTCCAGAAAATAACCGCCGCCGTCCGGCCAGAAGAACACCACAATAGAAGCGAGCATCAAGAAGATAATAATGCCCACCAAATCCTTCACGGTGTAATAAGGATGAAATGGAATGCCATCCAGAGGCTTGCCGGTTTCGTCCACGTACTTCTTGATTTCGATGCCTTCGGGGTTGTTGGACCCCACATGATGCAAGGCGATGACGTGAGCCACCACTAGGCCGAGCAAAGCGATCGGAATTGCAACCACATGTAAAGCAAAAAAGCGGTTGAGGGTGGCGTCGGACACGACGTAATCACCACGAATCCACAGGGTCAAGTCGTCTCCGATACCCGGAATCGCACCGAACAGCGAAATGATCACTTGCGCACCCCAATACGACATCTGGCCCCAAGGCAGCAAATAACCGAAGAAGGATTCAGCCATCAAGCACAGGAAAATGAGCATGCCGATTAGCCACACCAACTCGCGGGGTTTCTTGTAAGAACCGTACATGAGGCCGCGGAACATGTGTAAGTAAACCACGATGAAAAAGGCCGATGCGCCGGTGGAATGCATGTAGCGGATCAGCCACCCCCATTCCACATCGCGCATGATGTATTCCACTGAGGCGAAAGCTTCAGCCGCGGACGGTTTGTAATTCATGGTCAGCCAGAGTCCGGTGAGGAGTTGATTGACCAGCACCACCAGGGCCAGAACGCCGAAAATAAACATGAAGTTAAAATTCGGCGGTGCGAAATATTCACCGAGATGCTCACGCCACAGTTGGGTGAGCGGAAAACGCTCGTCGATCCAGCCGACGAAGCCTGTTGTACCTTGCGTATTCGCCATTATGCAGTCTCCGAATCAACGCCGACGAGGACCCGCGTATCGCTGAGATATTGGTGAGGAGGAACTTCCATGTTGGTCGGTGCGGGTACGCCGGAATAGACGCGGCCCGCGAGGTCGAATTTTGAGCCGTGACAGGGGCAAAAGAAACCGCCTTTCCATTCCGGCCCCAGATCAGCAGGGGCGGGCTCCGGCCGAAAAACCGGCGAACAGCCCAGGTGGGTACAAATCCCTACCATGACTAACAGGTTGGGTTTGATGGAACGGTGTTCGTTTTGCGCGTAGGCCGGTTGCTGGGGTTCTTCGCTGCTGGGATCGCTCAGCTCTTCGTCCAGCGTGGGCAACGCGTCCAGCATGGCTGGGGTACGATTGACCACCCATACCGGTTTACTGCGCCATTCAACGATCATTCGTGCGCCGGGTTCGAGTTTGCTGATATCGATCTCGACCGGTGCGCCTGCTGCGCGAGCCCGTTCGCTGGGGGACCAAGATTTGACAAAGGGAACCAGGGCAAACGCGGTACCGATACCGCCAAACAACGGACGGTGGCTTGGGTCAGAAAACGGCGTCTGTCAGGATTGACACTGTCTGCCGTACTCATGGGCGCTCTCCTAAAGATTATGGCGAATACGTCATCCCCTTACGCAATGAAAGCCGCAGCAGGGATATACGATTCGATTGTGT
>JAAUQA010000277.1 GCA_012032855.1 Candidatus Competibacteraceae bacterium | reverse complement strand
GCTGGAAGAGTTGGTCAGCGATTTAATGAGTACCCCCTTGGACCCTTCTAAGCCCTTGTGGCAGTACCATTTAGTAGATAACTATGAGGGTGGCAGCGTCGTAATCATCCGCATTCATCATTGCTATGCTGATGGCATTGCGCTAATCCAAGTGCTGCTATCCATGACGACCACTTCCCCAACCGAACAGGTCAAGCAAAGACCCATTCGTACAGCGCTGCAAAAACACAAACACAAAACCGATCATGACAGCGGTATTTTTGAACTCCTGTTCCACCCCTTCGAAGCCGTTGATCATGCTGTAAAGGCGGGACAACACTTGCTGGAAGAAGGTATGGAAGTGGTCCGGCATACCCCTGATCTCCTGAGTTACGCCGCGCATGGTGTCGGCGTTGTTTCGGAAGCCGCTAAGTTATTGATCATGCCGGACGATAATCCCACCCGATTAAAAGGCAAACCCGGAGTGATTAAGCGGGTTGCTTGGATCGACCCGCTTCCTCAGGCAGATATCAAAGTTGTTGGTAAGGCGCTGGGTTGTTCCATCAACGATGTGTTATTGTCTTGCGTGGCGGGAGCACTCCGCAGCTATCTTGTGGAAAAGGGTGAATGTGTTGATGGTTTGGATATACGCGCCACAGTGCCTGTCAACTTGCGACCATTGGATCAAGTGCAAAACTTGGGGAATTATTTTGGCTTGGTGTTTCTGGAGCTCCCTATTGGTATTGCAGACCCTGTGGCACGTATCTACGAAGTCCGGAAACGCATGGAGCGACTTAAGGGTTCTTATCAGGCTATTTTGGCATTAGGTTTGTTGGGTACGTTAGGCTTCGGCCCAAAAATCATCCAAGCTTCCGCCATCAAAGTGCTTAGTAAAAAAGCCACTGCAGTAATGACCAATGTTCCCGGCCCGCAAATGCCACTTTACTATGCTGGTGACAGGATCAAGGAAATGATGTTTTGGGTACCCCAATCGGGTAGTATTGGGATGGGGGTAAGCATTTTATCGTACAATGGTTTTGTTCAATTTGGCTTAGTCACTGATAAAAAGATGGTTCCTGATCCAACATTAATCATCAATCGATTTGGCGCTGAATTTGAACAAGTGTTATTAGCGACAATGATGGAATCATGGGGAGAGAACGTTAGCAGTTAGTTGCCCGTTTTTAATCTTTTATTATGTCTATTGGTGCATTGATTATATTAGAGGCATTGCTTATTTCATTGAATAGAATATTAGGCTTGAATTAACAGGAAGTGATGGGTAGTATGCGGTTCTCGTATTACTGATAACCAATAGGTTGTCGTTGCTTGGGAGCTAATCGAGTCTCAGGCAACCCAATGGTGAGGATCTCTGACAATCCTCGCAAAACACCCTTTAAGTTAGTATGTTTATACTAATTCAATCTGTTATCGTATGTTTCGACTTTTATACTTTTTGGTTTTTTATGCTAACATTATGTTTTATCGGTTAAAACTTTTCGTGCGTTAGGTTCGTCGGAAGTGCTTAACAGGAGGATAACATGGTCAAAAAACTGAGAGTCGAGACAGGCGAAAAACAGCATTCCCTGTTTGCCGTGGATTACGCGCGCAAGATTTGGCTGGCCGGTTTAGGTGCTTTTGCCAGAGCCGAAACCGAGGGGGGTAAGCTGTTTGAATATCTGGTCGCGGAGGGGGAAAAGTTTGAAGGCAACACACGCAAGATCGCCAGTGCCCGAATCGAAGAGATTATTGGGAAACTTGGGCAAGCCAAAAACATGGCCACCGGGACCTGGGATAAGTTAGAAGATGTCTTCGAGCAGCGATTAGCTCAAGCCCTGAATCGTATGGGAGTACCTACCACCCAGGATATGGAAGATTTGTCCAGTCGCGTGGAAGCATTGAACGAGAGTATCAAAGCGCTGCAAAAGCATTAAATCTTGCAAAAGCGGTGACGCAGTCTGCAATATAACGTTCTGACCATGTTCGCAGTGCACATTACTCATAAACTTTAAAAACTGCCGACTTTTGAGGAGACGATATGTTGAGAGCCCAGCAGCCCGAGCCTCACCATCCAACCGAGGGGTCACGTATCGGATTGGCGTTAGCGGGAGGCGGTCCATTAGGCGTTATCTACGAAATTGGTGCGTTGCGGGCGCTTGACGAAGCGCTTGAGGGGATTGATCTCAACCATCTTCATACTTATGTGGGGGTCAGTGCGGGATCAGTCATCGCCGCCAATCTGGTCAACCAGCTGACTACGGCGGATATGTGCCGAATTTTTATTCGGGACGAGCCGGGCGAGCATCCATTCAACCCACAGATGTTTCTTACCCCGGCTTTTGGGGAATATTTACGAAGAATTGGTTCGGTACCGAAACTGTTCTTGGATGCGGTATGTCGGTTTGCCCGGAATCCCTTCGATCTGGGCTTAATGGAATCGTTAACCAGCCTGAGCCAAGCTATTCCCACCGGATTCTTCGACAATGAGCCGATCAGTCGATTCTTCTCTCAAGTGTACAGCAAGGATGGGCGAACCAACGATTTTCGCGAACTGCAGCAACGGCTTTTTGTAATTGCGGTAGAAATTGATACTGGCGAATCGGTTAAATTCGGTGCTGAGGGTTTTGATCACGTTCCGATCTCCAAAGCATTGCAAGCCAGTACGGCATTACCGGGACTCTATCCGCCGGTCGAAATCAACGGCCATTATTACGTTGACGGTGCTCTGATTAAAACGATGCACGCTTCGGTGGCTTTGGACGATGGAGCCGATTTAGTCATTTGCCTGAATCCGATTGTCCCTTTCGATGCTAATTTAGCCGCCCAGGCTGGTATTCCTAAACACGACACCTTGATGGAAGGCGGATTACCAGTCGTGCTTTCGCAAACCTTTCGTTCACTGATTCATTCGCGTTTGGAAGTGAGCATGGCGGCTTATGATTCCCAATACGAGAATGCCGACGTAATTCTGTTCGAACCGGATCGCGATGATGAAAAAATGTTCTTTGCGAACGTATTCAGTTTTTCTCATCGGCGCTGGGTATGTGAACATGCGTACCAGACGATACGCAACGACCTGCTTGCTCGCTATGAGGACCTTGAACCCATACTTTCTCGGCATGGGATTACCATGCGAATGGACATTCTGGAAGATAAGAATCGCCATTTCAGCTCAGGTTTGTATGAGCAAAGAATTGCCGAGGAGAATCTAGAACAATCGAATGAACTCACACAGAATCTTGAGCAGACATTGAATCAGTTGCAAAGGTTGGTTCATTCAATGCATAACTGAACCCACTTTAGGGTATCACCACACCGGCAGTTAAGAAATTATTAAGGGGAAGTACCAATGACCCAAAAGAAGTCGAAAGAGAAATCGAGCGAAAAACAAACCTTCAATATGGTCGATATGGCGCGTCAGATTTGGCTAGCCGGGCTGGGAGCTTTCGCAAAGGCTGAAGAAGAAGGGGGTAAGCTTTTCGAGACCCTCGTACAAGAGGGTGAAAAGGTTGAAGCGCATACTCGCAAGGTAGCAGAAGACAAAATGGAAGAAGTCAAAGACAAGGTCGAACAGGTTAGGGGCAAAGCGACCGACACTTGGGATGGTTTGGAGCAGGTCTTCGAAGATCGAGTTGCCCGTGTATTGAATCGACTCGGCGTTCCGACCAACGATGATGTGCAGGATTTAGCTAAGCGGGTCGAAGAGTTGAACGCTACCGTCAAATCGCTTAACAAATAATATGCCGCAGCTTTTTAAGCGGCTATGCGGCCCTCCCAGCAGCGTGAATAGGCAGGGAGGGTGTGAATGATATGGCCAGCACGAGCCATTATTCAGTCCAGGTAATCGTGGCTCAGCTTGTTGAGTAAATCACGCATCTCGTCGACTAGAAAGGGGGACACTAAGGTTATCACCTGATATACGCCCCGCCCGATATCCCCGTCATTACTCCGGTTCTCAACACGTACCCGCTGAAAATTCAGCCAATAAGTAGCGATTACGGCAATATTATTGGACAACGCATCGATTTCTTCCAACGAAGCGTCCATGATGCCGGCATCAACCAATCCCTTACATATGGTGATCGCAGTTCGGACCTTTCTGTCTAGAATGCGCCTGAATCGTAAGCGTATCTTTCTATTACGCGTTAAGATGTTATCCAGATCACGATAAAGAAAACGGTACCGCCAAATACTTTCAAAAACCAAATGTAGATAAAGCCACATATCCTCCATATTTAACGCGCGGCTTTGCGGGGCTTCTAACACTTCGGAAATTTGCTGTTCAAATTGTATAAACAAGAAATAGATAATATCGTCCTTGTTACGAAAATGATAATAAAGATTGCCCGGACTAATATCCATTTCATCTGCAATGTGGTTAGTGGTTACGGTGGGTTCTCCATTCTCGTTGAACAATCTTAGGCTGGTCTGTAGGATTCGCTCGCGCGTTTTCATAATTTTGCTCTGAATGACAAAGCGATAGGTTTTGTTAATGCCGAAATAGGTTGCGTAACATCGGGGTGTCACGCCAACGACACTGAAGAATGGCTACGGAATCCAAGGAAAAACGCGCCGGTAATGATCGTTGTTGGTAAGTTGCAGAAACATCATGACCTAAATTTAGTTTGTCGTAGAGTTAAGGTGCTTGTAACCCAAAATCGCTGCCGGTTACAGATATTGTCATTCGTGATTGCGGACTACGGCAGATATGATTTAGTTTATGTACGCCCAATATTCAAGGTTTCGACAGTTAACGGATTTTCTAACCCATGTTTCGTTCCAATGCATCATGATCATTCCTGTGATTTTATCCGGAGGTACGGGAAGCCGCTTGTGGCCGTTATCCCGTAAAATTCATCCCAAGCAGTTTTTGCCCCTGGCAAATGCGCGCAGCTTACTGCAGAACACGGCATTGCGGGTACGGGATATGGACGATACGGCAGCGCCTGTGGTGGTGTGCAATGAAGAACACCGCTTCATGGTCGCCGAGCAACTCAGGCAGCTGATCTGCAGGCAGGCGCGCTGATCCTCGAGCCGGTGGGACGCAACACGGCACCGGCCGTTGTTGAGTCACTGGTTGAGCACGCTGGGATTGGAGAAAGAGTATCTTCGTGGTCAAGGCGTGTGGCTGTATCCGGCGACCGGCGGCGGCGAGGGGCCGCCCGTGCTGGATTGCGTGGGCGGCGACGGAGCCTTGCTTCTAGGACACGCTCATCCTCGCTTGCAAGCCCTGGCCGTCGAATTCCTGGCCAGTGGTCGCCCGTCCTTGCTGCCCGGCAATCGTAGTCACGCCGCGGAGGAACTGTCGCG
>JAAUQA010000276.1 GCA_012032855.1 Candidatus Competibacteraceae bacterium | reverse complement strand
AGGCAATCGTTATCAGTTCCAACATGGATAAATGCTCGTGCGGTTGAATGTGGTGCTGCGGGTATTGTCAAATTTATGTGTAGCCGGCGGCCCCCGACAACATCGGATGGTCGCTGTCGACGCACTGCTCGCGCCCGACGTTTGAAGCCGATCGAAAAGTCACTTTACAATATGTGGTCTTACAGATCAAATAGCCATCTACTTAAAAACCAAGCAATATTTCACGTCTGACAGTAAAACACCAAAACGGGAGATGCATAATGTCCGGGGGTAAAAAATGCATTGTTTGTGATGCGGCGGTTTCGTACGCTGATTCCCTACTAACAACGGATTCAGACTTTTTGGTATGCCGATCGCACTATTGCAGGGCACTACTTGGTCAGCGAAAAAGGCTCCCTCCTTCAATGTTCAAAGCTTATTTCAATATTCAAAAAGAAGTTATTCGCAAACAAAAACAAATCGATCTTGACGAACGTAACCATATTGAACAGATTATACAAAAAGAGCAATTAGAAAACAGCAATATTCACCATTTTTTAGCGAACAAGCTTTCAAATTACATCAACGGTGAATCATCCGTATTAGCGATACCAACAGGGTTAAACAAAACCGGTAAAATTCCAAGCCGGCGCGTAGATAATTACCGTTCACATTTAGAAAATGTGATTGTGCAAGCAATGTCGTTAAGCGATGCGGGTCAGGTTTCCGTCGATCAACAGGCCAAGGTCAGAGAAAACTTGGCTGCGTTGGATAAAAAGATGGCGGAAAATCCCGCAATGAAAATAATGAGTGATTATGTCTGTGGTTTTTGTAAGGGCGGATGTTGTGCCAAAGGCGGGGACAATGCATTTATTGAGGTTAATACAATAAGGCGTTATTTGGATGCACATCCTGAGGTTTCCGCAGATGAAATGCTCGAAAAGTATCTTTCTTACCTGGGAGAAAACGCGATTACGAACTCATGTATCAATCAAACATCATCAGGCTGTTGTTTACCGCGAGAACTTCGATCAGATGTATGCAATAGTTTTTACTGCGATCAGTTAAAGGAATACCAAGAAAAAAACGCACAAAACCCAAACCTTTTACCGACTGTAGTGATACAAAGAACAAATCATCATTGGAATCGTTTCGAGGCGAAAGAGGGTAATAACGTTTCTGCAATTGCCGTCGTCAGTATGCAAGGTGTGGATCTTATCGAGGAGACGCCCATAAAAAAAGCTTTCCCTGAGTAAAGCGGAATTCGATGGTTAACCTTTAATGAAAGAACCCAACCTGATTGCCATCCCCATCCTGTAGTGGGACGCACTTGGATGCGGTGATAACTTCGAATGCGCCATCGGCTAGGAAGTAAGCGGCCAGCATGATTGTTAATAAACCAGTCGCCAGTAGTGGGTCGGTTACCAGAAAAAACCGCAGATCACGGTGAGTAAACCGATGCCGAATCGGAATAAACCCCTGCCAAGGCTACCGGCCTGGGAGGCCCATATCATGCGAACAAGGCCACCGATCAGCACGAGTAGCCAACTGAATAATTCCCGTTGCTCCTTTGTCTCAACCCCCTTATCGATGAGCTTCACTCCAAGCCTGTGACCGGGTTAAGTGATCGACTCCAGTATTGAATTCGTTCGAATATCCTGGTTAAAAGGTAAAATGCATGGCAACCGAGCAAATAGACGACCACCGCCCGTGGTCAGTTTTTCTTATCTGTCTAGGCCTTGGGTTGACTTCCATTGGTGGGCCCATCGCACATCTCGGCTATTTCCGCAAAGCGTTTGTGATACACCGACGCTGGCTTTCAGACAAGAGCTACGCGGATTTGATGGCGCTGTGCCAGTTTCTGGCCGGCTAGCAGCCAGGTCGGCATGGCGCTAGGGATGACACGGGCCGGTTATGCCGGCGCATTGGCTGCATGGATAGGTTTTACCACGCCATCGGCCATCATGATGATTCTGTTTGCGCTGGGAATTTCAACCTATCTGGACCAGCGCGATTCATCGACCTCAGGACTTTGGGTTGGCGCTGATTGCATTCGTGGCCTTGATGTTCTGGAAGCTCCCGCCTTGGCTGGTGGTTTTGGTCAGTGGTATCGCGGGATGGCTATTGAGTGTTGCACTTTGAGAAGGGCGCATTGTTGACTAAAAAATACAACGGGGAATGGTTCTATTGATAGGTTATAACGGCAATCACGATTTATCAGTGATTGCCGCGTGTTGACTTCGAACATTAACTCATTAATCTTCCATCAAATACTCAACCATTTGCTGCAGCAAATCGACCCGTTTCTCCCAACTGCCGGAAGGCTTCCATCACACCTTCGTCGTTGTGGTGCATTCTGCCACCCCCGCCATGGTGCATGCCTGGCTGCTTTTTCATCATCGGGCAGTCCATGCCCTGCCCCATCATGCCACCGCGCATGTGGCCCATTTTGCAGTGGCGCATGTGTTTGCCGGGACTCCCCCCATCATGTGGCCCATCATACCGCGGCCGGGCCCACCCATGCCGGGTTGCTGAGTCATATTACGCAGTGCGGTGTTGAGCGCCATCATCTGTTGACGGTGTTCCAGCATCAGCTTTTGCCGTTCGGCGGGATCGGTAGTTTTACTCATTTTATCCCAGTGGGAGAGCATTTCTTCCATGCGCTGTTGCATAATCCCCAACGTGGCATTGGCGGCCGCTGCCGGGTCCGCTTGTTCATCAGTCGTATCTTCCTCTTGTTGGACTGCGTTTTCAGGATGATGCGCTTCATGCTCGGCTGGCTGTGGGGTTTCCTGTTGGGCCAGCACTGCAGCGGGGCTCAGCAGCAGCGATAAAGCCAAGGCAGTAATTAGTTTAGGTGTGTTCATGGGATAGACCTCACGATGTCAGTTGGGATGGAGATGAGAGTCAGCGCCCGAAAGCGTGCCACTGTAGGCCGCCGTCGGAGCTGGTTAGTAGTATGCCGTCGTTGGATACGGCGTACAGTCGTTCTACATTACTTGGGTCAACTGCCAGATGTAAAAAGTATCCTTGACCGAAGTCGTTTGCTGAGCCGTGTCCACTGGTTGTCCTGATACTTTAGCAAACCGACGCCAACGATAAAGGCGTAAATAACACCATTTTGCTCGGCTTCCACCAACGGTGCTGGATTTTTTGACGGATAAGCGGATTGCCAGGATTTCCCGCCGTCCCGACTCACCAACAAACCCTCGGCTGTGCCTGTATACAAAGTCTCCACGGCGGTTCCTGAAGCGGCCAGATCAATCGTTTTCTTGGGCAAAGGGCCGACCAGTTCCCAAGTTAGACCACCATCGCGACTGACTTGCAAGCCACCATGTATGCCGTAAATGACTTTGGGACCGGCTGTGCTCACCGTCATCGCATGGAAATCCACCGGACCTTTAACGCCCGGCGAAATTTGTCGCCAGGTTTTTCCACTATCCGTGGAGCCGATAAACCCGAGATTGCCGCCACCGGCGGGATGGCCGCTGCCATAGAGCAGTTTGGTTTCGGTGGGATGGACTGCGAAACTCATGAAATCATGTTTTGCGTCTGATACGGCGGCCACCATGCCGTCCATGGAAGCCGTATATAAACCGTGATGCGTAGCGACATAAAGCTGCAACGGATCGTCGGGTTTAACCGCGATACCGTGGATATGTCCTGCCTTCTGCTTTAACTCGGTTAGTGGGAATGACTCGGCGGCTTGCGCGTTGCTCAAAGTCAGCAAGAAGATTATGAGTATGAAAATACGTTGCATGACGATAAACTCTCGTTAGTTGTTGAAGCCGCTAAACCGTTAGAACCAAAACCGAAACCCCGCCATAAAAGCGGTCCGTTCGATGTCCATGCCTTCGGCGCGAGCCAAATCGGCGGTTTTACCGTATTGTTTCTCCCACACCACGCCGATGTAAGGAGCGAACTCGCGGATTACCTCGTAGCGCAGAGTCAACGACAATTCCAGATCGTTGAAGCCGGAACCGACACCACGTTCCTTGTCGGTGCCACCGGCCAGATTAAGCTCCAGTGTTGGTGATAGGACCAGCTTTTGGGTGAGCAGTAGCTCATATTCGGCCTCCAACCGGGCCGATAAATCCCCCTGGTCGTTGATGAACGCCTTGGCATTGATCTCGAACCAGTACGGAGCCAACCCATGTAAGCCGAAAACGGCAAAGCTACGTTCGGGCTGCGGCTCGAAGTCGTAACGCAGACCCGCTTGCAGATCCCAGAACTGCGAGATCAAGCGGCTGTACAATACCTGTGCCTCGGCCTCTTCGAACCCTTCTCCATTAACCCGCTCGCCCTCGGTTTTGAACCACAGTTTGTGGTAATCGCCGCCTATCCAACCTTGGGCATCCCAGTTAAAGCTGTCCTCGTCACCGAGCCGGTAGCCGAATTCTTCCGCCTGGATGAAGGTGTAAATGCCTCCTTCGGCGGCACCAGCCGAAGTTGTCAGGAGAGTCGACGCCAAAACGCTGGCCAGTAACACTGCCCGCAGACGGTGTGATGATTGATGGTTTGTCATGCGCTGTTTCCCTCAGGTCTTGACGCCGTCTTCGACGATGATTTTGCGCATCATGCCAGCGTGCATGTGATAGAGCAGATGGCAGTGAAATGGCCACTCGCCCAGGGCATCGACCGCGACATCCACGTAAAGCGTTTGCCCAGGCATCACATTGACCACGTGTTTGAGCGGATTGTGCGCGCCTTTGCCGACGTCCAACTGCATCCACATGCCGTGCAGGTGAATGGGATGGTTCATCATGGTGGTGTTGGTCATCTTGAGGCGCACCCGTTCGCCGAGTTTGAGCCGGATCGGGTCGGCATCGCTGAATTTCTCACCGTTCAGGGTCCACAGATACCGTTCCATCATGCCGGTCAGATCGATATCGATTTCGCGGTCGGGCGCGCGGTATTCGGGATACGCAGTTAGCGCACTTAGATCGGTATAAAGTAGGAATTTACCGCCATTCGCAGCGGTCGGATAAACTCCGCTGGCTGGATTCGGTTTGACCAGTTCAGCCGGTGTTTGCGGCATGCCGGCCATCTGACTGTGATCCATCTTGGAGTGATCCATTGTGGAATGGTCCACGTTTGAATCATCCATAGTGACCGTCTGACTGTGATCCATTCCGCCATGTCCGTCGTGACCAGCATGTCCGCTCATATCGGCCATGGTCAACAACGGACGGGGACGTAGCGCGGGGAATTTCGCCGCTGACGCCCTGCCGCGGAGCTAGGGTGGCGCGGCGAAGCCGCCCGGTCCAACGATCGGCCAATAGAGAATAAGCTTTTGTCTTCCTCGGGGGTGGACAA
>JAAUQA010000275.1 GCA_012032855.1 Candidatus Competibacteraceae bacterium | reverse complement strand
ACTGGCGCAGCGGACATGATCTCGTTCGGACGGTCCCAGTAAACAGGTTTCACCAAATAATAGGATTCCGTCCGACGACGGTTCCGTGCGATGCCGGCTAATGAATTCCAACCTCGCCGTGTTGCTCAATGGTGTCCAGATAATCCTCATCGGTGAGCAGCTGACCCCGCTCTAGATGGGTCATGCGCGGATCGACAACCACGAACGATTCAAAGTACAGAATCCGTTCGATGTCCCGCAGCGTCATATCCAGCAACAAACCGATGCGGGACGGCAAGGATTTCAAGAACCAAATATGCGCGACAGGACTCGCCAACTCGATATGGCCCATGCGGTCACGACGAACCTTGGCGACGGTGACTTCCACCCCGCATTTTTCGCACACTACGCCACGGTGTTTTAGCCGCTTGTATTTGCCGCACAGACACTCGTAATCTTTGATCGGGCCGAAAATCTTGGCGCAAAACAAGCCGTCACGTTCCGGCTTGAAGGTGCGGTAATTAATGGTTTCCGGCTTTTTAACTTCGCCGAATGACCACGAGCGAATCATGTCGGGCGAAGCCAGCCCGATACGGATTGCGTCGAAATCCTCAATGCTGCCCGGTTGTTTAAAAAAACTCATTAATTCATTCATCGTGTGTGCGCTCCTCTTAGGAGTAACTCCGAGTCCCCGGTCGATGATCGATTATCCCCACATAATTCAGGGAGGATTCGGGCTATTTGTCTTCCAATTCGATATTGATACCTAGAGAACGGATTTCTTTGACCAACACATTGAAGGATTCCGGCATACCGGCCTCCATTCGATGATCGCCGTCCACGATATTTTTGTAGACTTTGGTGCGCCCGTTCACATCGTCCGATTTCACCGTCAGCATCTCTTGCAGGGTGTAGGCTGCACCATAGGCTTCCAGAGCCCAGACCTCCATTTCCCCGAACCGTTGTCCGCCGAATTGGGCTTTGCCTCCCAGCGGTTGCTGAGTCACCAAGCTATAGGGTCCAGTGGAACGCGCATGCATCTTGTCATCGACCAAATGATTCAGTTTAAGCATGTACATATAACCGACAGTGACCGGGCGATCGAAAGGTTCACCGGTACGACCATCGTAGAGACGGCTTTGACCGCTTTCCGGCAGACCGGCCAAGCTCAACATGCGCCTTAATTCATCCTCAGTAGCGCCATCGAACACCGGCGTCGCCATCGGGACACCTTTACTGAGGTTCACACACAAGGTGTGAATTTCATCGTCGTTGAGTTGCGCGTTATCCACCTGCTGTTTATCGTTGGTATTGTAGACCTGCCCCAAAAAATCTCGCAGTTCGCTGGTGTCTGTCTGCGCTTGCAGTAGTTCCCCGATTCTCAAACCCAGACCTTTGGCCGCCCAACCCAAGTGAGCTTCCAACACCTGCCCGACATTCATGCGCGAAGGCACTCCAAGGGGGTTCAAAACGATATCTACCGGTGTGCCGTTTTCCAAATACGGCATATCTTCCTGGGGCACGATCATTGAGACCACACCTTTGTTGCCGTGACGACCGGCCATCTTGTCGCCCGGTTGGACACGTCGCTTGACCGCTAGATAGACCTTGACCATCTTGAGCACCCCTGGCGCTAAATCGTCGCCCTGAGTGACTTTGCCGCGTTTTTCCTCGAACCGCTGTTCAAATTCGTCCTTTTGCTGCGCCAGTTGCTCGGCAATCGCTTCCAATTGCTCGTTGTGCTGCTCGCTGCTCAAGCGAATCTCGAACCAACGCTCGCGCGGCACCTTCGAAAGATAGGGCTTGCTGATTTTAGCGCCTGATTCCAGCTCAATCGGCCCGCCTTCGGCGGTTTGGCCGAGCAACATTCTTTCGACCCGTTGATACAAATCGTCTTCCAGAATCCGTTGCTGATCATATAAATCCTTTTTGATGCGTTTAACTTCGGCCGCTTCAATCTGCTTGGCACGGAAGTCTTTCTCCACGCCGTCGCGGGTAAAGACCCGCACATCAATTACGGTGCCGTCCATACCGGGCGGTACCCGCAGCGAGGTATCTTTCACATCGGAGGCTTTTTCACCGAAGATCGCCCGCAGCAATTTCTCTTCCGGGGTCAGCTGAGTCTCTCCCTTAGGCGTCACTTTGCCGACCAGAATATCGCCGCTCTGCACTTCAGCACCGATATACACAATGCCGGCCTCGTCCAGTTTGCCCAGGGCGCTTTCACCAACATTGGGAATATCGGCAGTGATTTCCTCCGGGCCCAGCTTAGTGTCCCGTGCTACGCAAGTGAGTTCTTCAATGTGGATTGTGGTGAAGCGATCTTCCTCGACCAACCGCTCAGAGATCAGGATAGAGTCTTCGAAGTTGTATCCGTTCCAGGGCATGAAAGCGACCAGCAAATTCTGCCCTAACGCCAGTTCGCCTAAATCCGTGCTTGGACCATCGGCCAGCACATCGCCTTTGGCTACGGTATCGCCCGGACTGACCAGCGGGCGTTGATTGATACAGGTATTCTGATTGGAACGGGTGTATTTGATGAGATTGTAAATATCGACACCCGGTCCACCTGCAGACGTTTCTTCATCGTGCACTCGAACCACGATACGACCGGCATCGACCGAATCGACAACTCCCCCTCGCCGGGCCACTACGGTCACGCCGGAGTCGATGGCTACCGTTCGTTCGATACCGGTGCCGACCAGCGGTTTCTCGGCACGCAGGGTGGGTACTGCCTGCCGTTGCATGTTCGATCCCATCAACGCCCGGTTGGCATCGTCGTGTTCCAGGAACGGGATCAATGCCGCCGCTACCGAGACGATCTGCATGGGCGAAACATCCATGAACTGCACATCAATCGGTCGTTTCAGCGTGAATTCGTCCTGATACCGGGCAGATACCAACTCGTCGGTCAGCTTCCCGTCAGGATCCAAGGTGGCATTGGCCTGCGCGATGACGTAATTGCCTTCTTCGATGGCCGATAAGAACACGATTTCCTCGGTCACCCTGCCGTCTGTCACCCGCCGATAAGGTGTTTCCAGGAAGCCGTATTCGTTGGTACGGGCATACACGGCCAACGAATTGATCAAACCGATGTTCGGACCTTCCGGTGTTTCGATGGGACAAACGCGCCCATAGTGCGTGGGATGTACGTCACGCACCTCGAACCCGGCCCGTTCTCTGGTCAATCCACCCGGTCCTAATGCGGAAACCCGACGTTTATGGGTCACTTCGGACAGCGGGTTGTTCTGATCCATGAACTGCGATAATTGACTGGAACCGAAGAACTCTTTAATCGCCGCCGCAACCGGTTTGGCGTTGATCAAATCTTGCGGGGTCAGGTTTTCGGTTTCAGCTAAGCTTAGTCGCTCCTTGACCGCTCGTTCCACCCGCACTAAGCCGACCCGAAAGACATTCTCCACCATTTCACCAACGCAACGAATACGTCGATTACCGAGATGATCAATGTCATCAACCACCCCATTACCGTCCTTGATGCCGATCAACACTTTGAGAACATCAATGATATCCGAGCTGTCTTCCAACTGAGCATGCAATCGTTTGCAGTGCTCCTCATTGCGTCGGCTGAAATAAAAGCCATCGTATAAACCCCAGGCCCTAACACCGTGTTACGGCCACCCGGCGGTTGAACTTCATACGCCCCACCGGCGACAGATCGTAGCGATCTTCGGAGAAGAACAAATTGAAGAATAGGTTCAACGCCGCTTCTTTGGTGGGCGGTTCGCCGGGGCGCATCATGCGGTAAATCTCGACCAAAGCTTCGAGTTCAGTACGGGTCGTATCGGCGCGCAGCGTGCTGGAGATATAGGCTCCGCGATCCAGATCATTGACGAACAAGGTTCGTATTTGCTCTACACCCGCCGCGTGAATGGCGTCGATCATCTCCACGGTCAACTCGTCATTGGCCATGGCGATGAGCTCACCGGTCACTGTATTGACTACATCGTGCGCCAACACCTTGCCGACCAAATAGTCTAACGGCACATTCAGGGTATTCAGTCCGGCTTTAACCAATTCGCGAACATGCTTGGGGGTAATGCGACGACCGGCCTCGACGAGGAGATCGTCACCGATTTTAATATCGAAACCGGCTGCCTCGCCCCGCAAGCGCTCCGGAATCAGTTCCAGAGTGACGCCCAGGGAATTGAACTGAAAGGTGTTGGTCTCGAAAAACAGCCCGAGAATTTGTTCGGTATCATAACCCAGAGCACGTAACAGCGCAGTTGCCGGTAACTTACGACGGCGGTCGATACGGGCATAAAGCACATCCTTAGCATCGAACTCGAAATCCAGCCACGAGCCTCGATAAGGAATGATGCGCGCCGAAAACAGAAGCTTGCCGGAAGAATGGGTTTTACCCTTATCGTGATCGAAAAACACCCCCGGAGAGCGGTGTAGCTGAGAGACGATGACCCGCTCGGTACCGTTGATCACGAACGTGCCGTTCTCGGTCATGAGCGGTAATTCGCCCATATAAACCTCATTCTCTTTGATATCCTTGACCGAAGGCGAACCCGCCTCCGCATCCTTGTCTAGAATAACCAACCGCAGCCGTACCCGCAGCGGGGCGGCGTAAGTCAGGCCGCGCAATTGACACTCACGCACGTCGAATACAGGTTCACCCAACCGATAGCTCACATATTCAAGAACCGCATTACCGGAATAGCTGGCGATCGGAAACACCGAACTAAATGCCGCATGCAACCCGACTTCCCGGCGCGTCTCAGGCGAGAGATCCGCCTGCAGAAAGGCTTGGTAAGAGTCCAACTGAATCGCCAACAAATAAGGCACTTTGAGAATATCGGGACGCTTACCGAAGTCTTTACGGATACGTTTTTTTTCAGTAAAAGAATAGGCCATCGGGATTCCTCGATAACGGCGCTACGTCGCCGGTAAAAAGTCCGGGGACTACAAGCAAGGTGAGAACCCATATATCCATACGGGTAAGCATTCCTGAACACAACGAACAAAGGCCGGCGGCCTCAGGCCACCAGCCGAACAACTACGAACGCTTATCGCTGCGGACAAGCTTGGTTTACTTGATCTCGACCGCTGCGCCAGCTTCTTCCAACTGCTTTTTGATATCGTCGGCTTCTGCCTTGGCGACACCTTCCTTGACTGTAGAAGGCGCCCCTTCGACCAGATCCTTCGCTTCCTTCAGGCCAAGGCTCGTCAGCTCCCGCACGACTTTGATGATCTGAATCTTCTTGTCGGCCGCCGCGCTGGCGAGGATCACGTCGAACGACGTCTTCTCCTCTGCCGCTGCCGCAGCGCCCCCGCCGCCCGCAGGCGACGCCGCCACGGCCACCG
>JAAUQA010000274.1 GCA_012032855.1 Candidatus Competibacteraceae bacterium | reverse complement strand
ATCATCATCCTTTTCAATGACTTGCTGCAAGCCAAATTCGAGCAAGCAGCGATGGATAGTAGCCGGATCGTGTTCAATAGCACCTTTGGCCTATTAGGCTTCTTCGATGTGGCCAGTATGTACATGGATTTGCCCAAGCACAACGAGGATTTTGGGCAAACCTTGGGCTACTGGGGGGTCGGAGAGGGTTACTATTTCGTTCTGCCGTTTTTGGGACCCAGCACCACGCGTGACGTATGGAGTCTGTTGGTCGATAACGCTGTCGATCCTCTTCAACGCTTTGACACTACCTTAGAACGCCTGGGCACACGCGCCTTATACGTAATCGATTTACGCGCGGGCTTGCTGCGGGTCGAGCGCGCCTTTAAGGACGTACAGCTTGATCCCTATGCCTTCCAACGGGCTGCCTATCTGCAACGGCGGCGGAATCTGGTATTTGATGGCAACCCGCCCAAACCGCCGCTAGATTTCGAAGAAGAGAGCATTCAAGACATCCTGAATAATCCCGATGGTGACGATAGCACGCTTTGACTTTCTGCCGCAGGCGGCAATTGCGCGTGGTCGCTTGCTGGCCGAAGGCATAGATTGCCGCTTGGCTGATCAGCATCTGGTACAAACCGACTGGCTTTACAGTATAGCGGTCGGCGGCATCAAACTGCAGGTCGAAGCCCAGGACGCGGAACGGGCACAGGTTATTCTGAATCACGATTATTCCGCCGATCTTGATTCCGAATCCGCCGAATCCGATGAGTCGCCGTGATCTCGTCATCCGTTTACTGCGCTTCAGCGCGTGGTTCCCTCTGCCGGTCGTCCACGCCATCGGTACCTTTATCGGTTGGTTGCTGAGCTGGATTCCCAATAAGCCGCAGCGCATCGCAGCCGCTAATATCGCCCGTTGTCTGCCCGAGTGGAGCCCAACCGAACGTGACCGGTTATTGCGGCGCAATTTAGCGGAAACCGGCAAAGTGGCGCTGGAACTTGGCCCGTTATGGCTGTGGGATAAGCAACAGGTATTGGGCATGATTCAGTCGGTGACCGGCGAAGATGCCTGGAAAACCGCTCTGGCGCAGGGTCGAGGCGGGATTGCCATCACCCCGCATTTGGGCGCCTGGGAAGTGGCCGGGCTGTATGTCTCCAGCCGTTATCCGACCACGATTTTGTACCGCCCCAGCCGCCTGGGGATTGATGAACTGATTTGCACGGGTCGGGAACGTGCCGGCGGGCGCACTGTACCCACCGATAGCACCGGCGTCCGCGCGCTTTACAAAGCGTTGCAAGCCGCCGAAGTGCTGGGCATTTTACCGGACCAGGACCCGGATCGGGAAGCCGGTATTTTTGCCCCGTTCTTCGGTCAACCCGCCCATACTATGGTGCTGCTGTCACGGTTGGCAATAAAATACCACTGTCCGGTTTGCCTGGTTTTCGCCGAACGGTTGCCCAAAGGGCAAGGATACCGATTGCGTTTTGATTTGCTACCGAGCATAGTCAGCGAGGGGACGCTGGAAGCGTCGGTAACCGCAGTCAACGCCGCTGTAGAACAGGCCGTTCGACGACGGCCCGAACAATATCTGTGGGCGTATAAGCGCTTTAAGACTCAGCCCCGTCAAGTTTAATCCCAGCGGTTTCCTTGAGCGTGAACACGACCAGCAGCGAGATGAGCGCCGCTATCGAAAGATAAACCGCCGGCGACAGGTCAACGTGAGTAGTCTTGATCAGATAAGCGCTGACCATCGGCGCTGTACCGCCAAATACGGCGAAACTCAGATTGTAACCCACCGACATCACCGTGACTCGAACCCGAGCCGGCGCCAATTCGGCCATCGTGGCCGGCATTACCCCTGCCAATAACCCGACAAACACCGCAAATCCCAATTGGCCCAGGAGTATCATGTTACCGTCCTGATGGTGCATCAATTGAAACAACGGGTAACTGAACAAGGCCAGGCCACCAATGGCAACCCACAAGATCGGCTTGCGGCCAATGCGGTCGGAAAGCATGGCGCCCACAGGGATGATGATCAACATCGACGCCATTGCGAGTGTATTAATGTCGAGCGCACGGGCCTTTGAAACATGCACCATCTCTTGCAGCCAGGTCGCTACGTAAATGAAAACCATGTAGAACGCGACGGCCAAAACGATTGCCAGGGCGGAAATCCGCAGTAAGTCTCGCCAATGGTAGCGAAAACTTTCCGCTAGCGGCGATTCAGTGCGCGGCGCGTTTGTTGCCGGTTCGCTGATACCACGCCTGATAAACAAGCCCACCAGCGCGATCAAAACGCCGCCCAAAAAGGCAAACGCCAGCCCCAGTCCTGCGCCGCTTCTGCACTCATCGTGTTGGAAATCAAAGCGGCCACGCCGGAACCGAGTAAGATTCCGGCATTCGCCCCCCAGACACTCCAGCTGCAGAAAAAAGCCCGCCTTTTCGGGCGGCTGTGCTCAGCGAGAAAGGTGATGGACGTAGTGTACTCGCCCCCCACCGACAGTCCCTGCAGCATACGCAATAAAACCAGTAGCACTGCTGCTGCAGGGCCGATTTGATCGTAGGTCGGTAACAAGCCAAGACAGAATGTCGGGATCGCCATCAGCATCACTGATAATGTGAGCGCCCGCTTACGACCGAGTTTGTCACCCATATGTCCGAAAAATAGACTGCCGACCGGACGCATCAGAAATCCCGCAGCGAACGCGCCAAAGGCCGCAATTACCGAAGTCGTCGGATCGTCGGAGGGAAAAAAGTGCTTGCCGATGGTCAACGCGAAATAGCCGTAAACGGCGAAGTCATACCATTCCAATACATTACCGGAAATACCGGCTGCGATAGCTTTGCCACGTTCGTTGCTCACCTACTGATCTCCCGTCGGATGGGGAATCGCCAGGACGACATACCAGCCGGTCAACTTCGTCGTTGCTGCTAGTACCCGCCGATTATCACGCTCGAAACTAATCACGGCGGCCTGTGGGTCGGAGTTTGCCTGAGTGATCACCTGTTCGGTAACCTCGTTGATCCACGGTGTGGCGGAGGCCACTGCCTTGACCACGCCTAGCTGTTGTAAGGCATCCACCGTTCGATAATGAAGAATGGCCTCTTTTGCCTTGCGATTGACGGTATCCAACTCTTGGGCAAGCTTGGCATCGGTAACGCCGACTACCAACCCGGAAGCACTGACAATATAGGCGATTGCGTCGTCTTCCAAAACCAGATGGTTCAGTACGGATTCCGATAACTGTTTCAACGTGATGTCGTGGGAAACCACCCCGAGCAACCTATCGCCGTCATAGGTCGGGTAAGAGACGGTGATCATCATGCCCGCCCCGACCAAATCCAAGTAAGGCAACGTCCAGCCGGCGCGGCGTTGTTTGAAATCCGCACTGGTGTAATACACCTGTTCCGTGGGCGTTTGGTTATTCACCGCCTCACTGATGGGCAGGAAAGGATAGATCAACATGGCGTTGTCAACGGTGGTGAAATAGGACCAGGAGAAATCAAAGGTCCGATACGCGGCGCGAAACAGCGGCGTCACTTTTTCGAAGAGGTTGAGCTGGCGGAAGGTTTCCGCAGTGAAATCCGTACCGTTGTAAGCGTAGAAAGCGACCTGCGGGGCTTGGAATGCGGGCGGCGATTGCAACTCGCCGGGCCAGGTTTTAAAGCCAACCGTCTTGCCTATTGAACTGTACCGCTCCTGCCACATTTCTTGTTCTTTAGGCGTGGCTGGGGGAACGGTTCTGGACAGCGCTACGTATTCTTCAGCCAAGGCGCGGGTACTGGCCGCCACATCGCCGAACACGGTGTCAATGCGATCGGCCGACAGCCGGATCAGGGCGTTCAAGGTCGAGGTGAATTCCGTGTCCTTGGCAAATGCGCCCGATGCGAACAACGCAAACGCTAGCAGCGTAACTGTAGTTTTTTCAGCACGGAAAAAAGCCTCATAGAGCCCCCTCAAATCACGTTTTCAAATGATGTGCTTGTTCCGAGTCAACGGAAAATCCCGCTTTCCTTGATGCTGCCGCGTTGAGGCCGCACCAACTGGCGATGATCCACTAGCAGCAGGTTGCAAGGGATACAACGCCATCCCAGGTTGAGATCTGGTGGTAAACCGAAGCTTACGGTATTGGGTAGTGCTTGACCAATGTGCGTTACGTTGCCAGGCGCTTTTTCCGTTCGCGGTGCCCAGATAGCCCCTCGTCCGAGCAGCAGATAACCGGGTTGCATCGGCTCGCCGCAGTCGGGACAGGTGTAATGGTTGGCGGCGCGTGCCGCCTGTTGTTCAGGAAGGACACGATTGCGCCTCATGAAGTATTTCATCAGCAGCCACGCCAGGACGAGCACACTCACCGACAGCAAACCGACAATAACGATTTCAGGCATCTGATCGCCACTCATGAATTAGATCTCGGTAACCATCATAGCGATTCCCTCACACCCGAACATTACAATGCGGTAACAAACCGCACAGTGACTAATCATGTGATTAAACTATGGTCAGAAAGATGAACATGCCCTTTCATGCAAAATGAAGAGAGGTAAGGCCGATGGAAAACGTGATCGAACAATTTCGCGAAATATTGTTGGAAACGGTTCCCCTCTTGGAAGGTGCTCAAGCGTTGCTGCGTCAGGATGATGCATCTTGGATCATGGCGCTCGACGACGAGGTGACGGTCGAAATGCATGTCGATGAGCGGCTACACAAACTCGTGATGTGTATGTCCTTAGGCGCAGTAAAAGACGAGCAGCGCACCGCGACCTATCAGGTGCTATTGGTGGCCAACGGCTTGTGGCGCGAAACCGGCGGACTGCGCTTCGGGCTGGACGCCCCGGACGGCGAAATCGAACAGTGCCTAGACCTCAACCTGAACGACATTGCCGTGCAATACCTGATTGAGATTTTACAAGATTTCGTGGATCGCGGCCGAGTATGGCGCGAAATCATCGCGCGACACGGCGGGCTGAAGCCGGAACGGGTTGAGCAGCAACGCTCTGACTTTAACGCCGGAATGCTGCGCATTTAGCGCGCACCGCGATCAGGCATTCCAATTCACACTACCCAGCAGGCCTCATCGCTATGCCCAACAGCTACACCTTGAATATTATGCCGGGGCACGGTATTGACCATCTGGCGCAACAACTGAAAGATCAACAGGTTCCCGACCAGCAGGTTCATAACGTACTCGCTCACTTCGAATGGCACGCTGATCAATCGGCTTCAAAGGCGGTAGCGTCAGGTAAGGCGACTAAAATCACCCTCAAACTCCCCCGTGATATTGCATCCGGCGCACCAAACCCCCAGCGAGAACAGGGCAAAGTGTGGCTGCGCC
>JAAUQA010000013.1 GCA_012032855.1 Candidatus Competibacteraceae bacterium | reverse complement strand
TACGGGCTCAAGCGATTAAGCGCCTGCACGTAGGCGGTCTGGCGACCGATTATTGCGTGCTCGAAACAGTACGCGACGCATTGGCCGAACAGTTCGCCGTAGTCCTGTTGGAAGACGCGATCCGGGCCGTCAATCTGCACGACGACGACGGTGTCAAAGCAGTCGCTGAAATGCATCGGCTAGGAGCCATATCGACTACCCTGGCCAAGATTATGTGACACATTCGATCATTACAGGAAAGCGCTTTAAGCAAGATCCGCTTATCCAGCCGGATTCGCTGACAATCCGCGACGCCGTCGACTCCAATCACCGCCCGCTATAACCATAGCGCCGGAAGGCGGACGGCGGTAAAGATACATCCACGCACGGCCCTGAGGAACGGGAATGACTGCGCGGGTATACTCGCGAGGGTAATCCTCCAGCTCGTCCAAGCGGGCCAGCAGACTGTCATCCAACCCATAGAGTTCGCCCACAATAGCTGTATGTCCATTAGCGACAGCCGCCGGGTAGGAGCCTAAATCTAACAGGGTGTAACGGGCCGGAGTACGGTGTTGCCCAAGAAAGGGGGCATTTCCCAACCAATGATGATTGGCCTCGCCTCGCCGCAAGGTGCCATAGACGAACACGGCTTGCGTTAAAATACCCGCTGACTCGTTGTTTTCACTTTCTATACTTCCCATAAGCAAAACACCAAACTAATCACAAAAACAGTCGAAGAAGAGGCAAATGCATGACTAATTACACCACCGAGTCCATCCGTAACATTGCCTTGGTTGGCCACGGTTGGTCCGGCAAAACCAGTCTGGTTGAAGCGCTATTAGCGCACAGCGGGCGGATCGCCGAGGCCGGCAGCGTGGAAAAGGGTAACACGGTCTGTGATTTCGATCCGCAGGAGAAAAACCATCAGCATTCGTTAGAAAGCGCATTGGTCAGCTTGGAGCATCAGGATACCCATATCAATCTCATTGATACACCGGGATTTCCCGATTTTATCGGCCAAGCGGTGGCGGTGTTGCCGGCAGTGGAAACCGCAGCCGTAGTGATTAACGCCCAGATGGGTATTGAGAACGTCACTCGGCGGATGATGGATCGGGCCAACGAACGGCGGTTGTGCCGGATGATTATCATCAACAAAATTGATGCCGAGGATATGGATTTGGAGGCCCTGCTAACGCAAATCCAAGATACCTTTGGCCGGGAATGTTTGCCGATCAATCTGCCCGCCAAGCAAGGCACGCAAGTGGTCGATTGCTTTTTCAATCCCGCCGGGGACAGCGATTTTTCCAGCGTCGCTGCGGCTCATACCGCGCTTATCGATCAAGTGGTGGAAGTGGACGAGGAGTTGATGGAGTTATATTTAGAACAAGGCGAGGAATTACAGCCCGATCAATTGCATGATCCGTTCGAAAAAGCCCTGAGGGAAGGTCATCTGGTGCCGATTTGTTTCGTATCAGCGCGCACCGGGGCCGGCATCTCGGCATTATTGGATTTCTTCACCCGCCTGCTGCCCAACCCCAGCGAGGGGAATCCGGAACCTTTCCTGAAAGGCGAAGACCCGAATGCTGAAGAGTTTCACGCCGTACCCAATCCGCAAGCGCACGCATTGGCACACGTGTTCAAAATCATTATCGACCCGTTCATGGGCAAGCTGGCTTTGTTCCGCATTCATCAAGGCACCATCAGCAAAGACAGTCAGTTGTTCATCGGCGAAGCGCGCAAACCGTTCAAGGTCGGACATCTGTTTCAAATTTTCGGCAAGGAGCGACCCGAAGTAGCGAAGGGCATACCCGGCGATATTTGCGCAGTGGCCAAAGTCGATGAAATCTTCCGGGATGCGGTGTTGCATGATTCCCATGACGAGGACCATATTCATTTACGGCCCTTGCGCTTTCCGGTCCCCTTGTTCGGTTTGGCCATCCAGGCGACCAACCGAGGCGACGAACAGAAACTGTCCGATACCCTTAATAAACTGCTGGAAGAAGACCCTTGCGTCGCCTTGGAACATAATCAGACTACCCGCGAAACCGTGCTCAAGGGACTAAGCGAATTGCATCTGCGGGTGACGCTGGAGAAGATGAGCGAACGCTACCGCTTGGAAGTGGAAACCAAGCCGCCCAAAATTGCCTACAAAGAAACCATCAGCGCCGCTGCCAACGGGCATCATCGGCATAAGAAACAAACCGGCGGGGCCGGCCAGTTTGGGGAAGTGTTTCTGCGCGTGGAAGCGCTGGAACGGGGTGCCGGTTTCGAGTTCGCCAGTGAGGTCGTCGGGGGTTCCATTCCCACCCAGTTTCTGCCTGCTGTAGAGAAAGGAGTGCGTGATGCGTTGGATAACGGTGCCATTGCCGGTTTTCCTTTGCAAGATGTTCGCGCCATCGCGACCGACGGCAAATTCCATCCCGTTGATTCCAAGGAAATTGCTTTTGTGACCGCCGGTCGTGAGGCATTCTTGGACGCGGTACGGCAAGCGCGACCGATGATCATGGAGCCGATTGTGAATATCGAAATCAATGTGCCGGCGGACGGGGTAGGTTCGATTACTGGCGATTTGTCCAGCCGCCGTGGCCGCATCAGCGGCACCGATTCACGACCCCGGGGGATGACGGTAATTCGGGCACAGGTGCCGTTGGCTGAGCTAACCGGTTATGAGTCACAGTTGAAATCGCTAACCGGGGGGCAGGGTTCTTATAACATGGAGTTCAGTCACTACGAAGCAGTCCCCAGCGATATTCAAAAACGCTTGATTGAAGCCCATCAACAGAACCAAGGTTCTGCACATTAATCCTGACCCAGCGTTGAACACGGTGGCGGGTTACCGCCACCGTCATGGAAACTTAATTTTCGGTTAATCTAACCGTCACCGAGTTCACCTACCTTCAGCGGTTTTTGGATCCTATACCGCTCCGGAGGTCATCGTGAACAACTCACCGCAGCTTGACAGTGCTGTAGCCACTCCCCCGCTTAGCAGCTCCCTGATGGCCCGGTTTGCCCGCACCCCAACTGAGGTGCGTGAAGCTCAGCGGTTGCGGCACGCGGTATTCGCCGGTGAAATGGGCGCGCGTTTACATACTCAAACACCGGGGCTGGACCATGACGAATTGGACGAACACTGTCACCATCTTTTAGTGTGGGATCAAGCGATTGACCAGGTAGTGGGGTGCACTCGCATTTTAACCGATCAACAGGCGCGGCAGGCGGGGGGTTATTATTCCCAGGGGGAGTTCGACATCAATCGTATTCTGGCGATTCCGGGTCGTTTTATGGAGTTGGGGCGGACTTGCGTACACGTCGACTACCGCAATGGCGCGACGATTACGGCGCTATGGACGGGACTGGCGGATTTTATTGCAGAACACGACTTCGATCACCTGATCGGCTGCGCCAGTATCCCACTGGGTAAAGACTATAGCCAGGCTCACGCTATATTTGCCGATCTGGCGCCCCGTTTTCTGACCGCCGAACATCTGAGAGCACGACCCTTACACCCGTTGCCGGTTCAACACAGCCGGGTGCCCGGCAATTATGTGTTACCGCCATTGCTTAAAGCTTATCTGCGGGTGGGTGCACGTATTTGCGGTGAACCTTGCCTGGACCCCGACTTTCAGGTTGCCGATCTGTTTATCTTGCTGTCGACACGCAATGTCGAACGTCGTTATGCCCGGCATTTCATGGGGCGCGCTTAGGCTATGCCGAGGACTTTACGGTGTGGGTGGCGCGCATTACAGGTGTTAGGTTTACTGTTGGTGGGCGCGCTTATCGCTATCGCGGTGGGTCGCAGGCGAACCGTGTCCACAGCCGTCATGTCGCGTTGGAGTCGGACATTGTGCCGGGTGATGGGGGTACGTATTACTGTACTGGGAACCCCACATGCAGGCACTGCGTTATTAGTGGCCAATCACATTTCCTGGTTGGATATTTTTTGTATCGCCGCCGTCTGTCCCACTCACTTTCTAGCTAAGCAAGAGGTCGCCGCATGGCCACTGTTCGGTTGGCTTTGTCGACGGGCCGGCACAGCCTTTATCCGCCGTGGTAGTGAGAATGGTGCCGGTGAAGCCGCTGAACAACTCACTTGGCGGCTACGGCAAGGCGGGCGAATATTGATCTTTCCGGAAGGCACGTCGACGAGCGGGGAGTCGGTTAAACGGTTCTATCCGCGCTTATTTCAGGCAGCTCTGCATGCGCGTTGCCCGGTACAAGCAATTGCTTTGCGCTATCCGGATCCGAACGATCCGCTGGGTATAAACCGGACGGTGCCGTTTATCGGCAATGACGAGTTCATCAGCCACCTTTGGCGCTTGCTCGGCGAACAATCGATTGCGGTTGAGTTGTCCTTCAGCGAACGGGTTGTAGCGGGAACGCAAACGCGTGGTCTGCTGGCACGGCACACGTATCAGCAGGTTTATGCTGCGTTACAAAAAGAAAACATTCCTCAGTCTCAATCGATCAGCGCCCTGCCGCATTAACAGTCCGTATTTTCGCCATGACGAAAGTACACATCGAAGCGCGTCGTTTTGCCGGTGTATTGCACATCAGGATGCGGCCCGGTCAGGGACGGCGCTTGGCGCGGGCGTTTGACCACGACTCGACGGCGGGCACAGCTTAGGGCGGCTTGTAATAACGTAGCACTATCGTTATCGGCACCGATAATGCGCTGCAATAAGCGCATTTCTTTTTTAACCAACGCGGTTTTGGTGCGATGCGGATACATCGGGTCCAGATATACCACTGCAGGACGCTCGCTATCGGTTAGGGTTGCCATGAGCGAGTGGCTGTCGGCTATGCGAAGTTGCATACGGGTATTGATCCAAGCACCGAGATCGGAAACGGTGACGGCGCGTTTCAAACCGTCTTGTAACAACGCGCCTATGATGGGGGAGCGTTCGACTAATTGAACGCTGCATCCTAGACTGGCCAATACGAACGCATCTCGTCCCAAACCGGCAGTGGAATCTAATACCGTTGGTCGGTAGCCACTTTTCAAGCCCATTGCACGACCTAGCAATTGTCGCCGACCACCACCAAAACGACGTCGATAGGACACATTTCCTGCAACAAAATCGACATAAACTTCAGCGGCCCCACTCTGTTCTTGTAAGGCGAGATGTTCCGGGCTTAATACTAATAGGTGGGTAAAGCGGGAATCCGCCAATTCGGCGGTCAACGGCAGGAGTAATCGTGTAGCAAGCAGTGCGGCCTGTTCCTGCAACTGCAGGGCGGTAGCGACGACTGCGATAGAACAATCGTTCGGGGTCACGGTACGGGTCTGATCAGATCATGTCTGAGTCGCACGCAACCCCTGAACGCTGGGTCAGCGAAAAGATGATCCCTTCGCGTTATCAAGCCGCAGCTTTGACCCCACCAACACCGGTCACGCATTCTTTAAGCACATTATCCCACTCGGCTTTGCAATCGGTACCCCAATCGCTTAACGCCTTAACGTCAGCCATCAGCTGCTTCTGCACTGAATTGGTAGCCGCCGTTTGCTGCTTGTATAAATCCTGCAGATTATTGAGGTCGGTGACTTGGGTCGCCGATTTTACCTGCTCCAGTCCTAGGTTCATATAAGACTGTAAGGCGTTCATTTGTAGCGTGGTCAGCTTCTCCAGATTGGAGACAGTTAATTGGCCGACATTACCCAAGACACTCGGCAAGGCTTGAGGATTGGCAAACCATTTGGACAGCATATCATCGTACATTGTTAATTCCTCGGTAGTAGGGATTGCAGTTAAACACTTTTGTTGCAGTGCAATATAGCACGCTCGATGTTGCGTCGCAACATTTTTTAATCAAAACATTGCGTGTGCCTTCAAACCGGCTGTCAGGGTTTTGCGAAAGCGACCAGATGAGCGACGTCGATGCGGATGCCAACTTGGTCTCCGAGACGATAATCCAAGTGGCTGGGAAATAAAGAGAGGAGTTCGGTGGTGCCGTTAAGCTGCAAGGTATACAGGGTTTCGGCTCCTTTAAAGGCTTTCTTGGTTACCGTCGCTTGCAATGGTCCGTGTTGATCGGGCACCACGTCGTCGGGACGCAGTAGGATCTCTAACCGAGTGCCGGAAGGCCAGAGAAAAGCGCGATTGCCGTGAATCAGACCTAATTCCGTTTCCAGCGTATCCGGGGTCAACAGAGTAGCTTCCAGAAATCGGCCTTGACCGATGAAATCGGCCACAAAACGATTCGCCGGTTCATGATACAAATTGTAAGGCGTGTCCCATTGCAGTAATTGGCCATCCTGCATGACGCCCACTTGTTCAGCCATCGCAAACGCTTCATGTTGATCGTGAGTGACCAATACTCCGGTAATCCCCTGCGCTTTGAGAATATCGTGAACTTCGTAAGCCAAGCGCTCGCGCAAATCCACATCCAGGCTGGAAAAAGGCTCATCCAGCAAGATTAAATCCGGTTGTGGGGCCAATGCACGCGCCAAAGCGACCCGCTGTTGTTGACCACCGGACAATTCGTGTGGGTAACGTTTACACTGCTCAGCCAGACCCACTAAGTCCAGCATATTCCGTCCTGTTTCGCGTCGGGCACCGGCCGCACCGCGCAAACCGAAAATGACATTATCCAAGACATTCAAATGAGGAAATAACGCGTAGTCTTGGAATACCATACCCAGACGGCGTCGTTCCGACGGCATGGAAAAGCCCGAAGTAGAAACCGCTTTGCCTCGTAATCGTACGGTTCCATCGTGCACCGGCACAAATCCGGCTATGGCGCGTAACACCGTGGTTTTACCGCAACCGCTCGGTCCCAGCAGACAGACCAGCCCCCCTTTGCGTACCCGAAAAGAGAAGTGTTGTACCACTTGGCGACTGTGGTAACGGCATGCAACATCGTCAAGCTCAAGGAGGAATTCAGTCATGATTTAATAATAACGCGTTAAGATGATCTGCGTCATTTAAAGCCGCAACCTGGCGATCAGCATGAGCCTATTCAGTGAGAAATACATTAATATCGTTGGGTGAAAAGCATCGTTCAATGATCGCTGGTCACCGGTGGGCTAGGGGAAGCGAATACTTTACACAGAGTGCGAGTTGCGCGCATGGAAAAACAACTTGAAACGATTCTCGCCATTGAGCTGCCGTATCGCGAGACTCTGAAAATCCAACGCAGCGTTTATCGAGGCGCTAATGGCCCTCGGGTGGCTGTAGTAGCGGGCATTCACGGTGACGAACTAGAAGGCTTGTATGTGTGTCATCGCTTAGCAGCTTGGCTGGAAGAATTAGCTCGAACTCACCCTGATGGATTGCTAGGTCAAGTAGAACTTTACCCCAGCTTGAACCCGCTCGGTTTGGATACCCTGCAACGCGCCATTCCCGTTTATGATAGCGATTTAAACTGCAGTTTCCCCGGCCACCGGGAAGGTTTGTTGCCGCAACGCATCGCCGCGGCGGTAACCGAGTATTTACAGGGCGCGGCGTTGGTGCTGGATATTCACGCCAGCAATGTCTATCTGCGGGAAATACCGCAGGTGCGTATTGATCAGCGTTTCGCCGATAACCTCGTTCCCTTGTCAAAGCAGATGAACCTATCAGCTATTTGGGTGCAGGATTCGACGACGGTCCGGGAAAACACCCTGACCTATAATTTGAACGAGAACGGCGTCCCTTGTTTGATGATTGAGATGGGCGCCGGCATGGGGCTGACTCCCGCGTTCACCGAACAATTGCTGATCGGCATTCTTGCGGTTTGGCAAATGCTTGGCGTTCTGACCCCTGAGCTGAAGTTAACTCCCCCCACCCATAATCCGGTGATTTTCGATGACACCCTGATTCATCGCCTCAATGCGAATACCTCGGGGCTATTTGTGCCGACCGCTCAACAAGGCAGTAGCGTACAAGCCGGTGAACGGGTGGGGCGAATCGTCTCGCCTTTTGCAGGCTCCACCCTGGCCGAAGCGCGCTCCCCGGTCAGTGGCACCTTATTAACCTTGCGCGAGTATCCCCTGGTTTACGAAGGTTCACTACTGGCCCGCGTGGTGGCAACGGCGAAATAACCGTTATGAATACCCCAACGTTACTCAACATGACCGCGCCGTTGCGCGATGATTTCGATATTCCCTATCACGACATCGGTTCGCCCGAACGTGCGCCGCGATTAGCGTTGGTGGCCGGCATCCACGGCAACGAATTGAACGGCGTGTTTGTGCTGTCGCGATTGGCGGACTTTTTAAACAGCATCCATGCCGGTGAGCGCAGCGGACAACAGTTGCGTGAACGGGTGATCATTATTCCCGCCGTCAACGTGCTGGGCATCAACACCCGCAGCCGTCCGTGGCCGTTCGACAAGATCGATATCAACCGCATGTTTCCCGGTCGCGAGGACGGCGAGACCACCCAACGGATAGCCGCCGCCGTATTAAATGCCACTCGCACCGCGTACTACCGGGTGGATATTCATTCTTCTAATCTTGATATTGAGGAAATGCCACAGGTTCGGCTTTATGAGCCCAATGACGATGAACGCGCCAGCGCCTGTTTATTTGGGTTGCCGGCGGTCATAGAGCGCCCCACCACCACCTTGTTTTATTCCACTCTGACGCATGCTTGGCGTCGCTATGGTGGTGAAAGCTTCGTGATTCAGAGCGGATTAGCCGGTAATCTGCAACCCGCCCATTGCGAAACCCTGTTTCGCGGCTTGGTCGCGTTTTTGGATCGAACCGGCATTGTGACCGGCTTGACGCTAGCTGAGGACGAGGAGGACTTGCGGTATTTCAATTTCGATCAGACTTTCGCGCTATTGTCCGAACATGCCGGTTTTTTCGTGTCCCGTCTAAAGGTAGGGCGTTGGATCCAGGCCGGCGCGTTGATCGGTCATGTTTATGACAGTTTCAGCGGCGGGATACGCACCGAGGTACGTGCACCGGTCGGTGGCTTGGTCAGCAGTTTGCGCCGCCAGCCCCTGCTGTTCGAAGGTGACTTGATTGCGCGAATTCTCACGCCGGGTGAATCAAGCAGGGGTCATTAACAGCGCTCATCCGGTCGGTAGGGAAATGCCGGTGATTTTTTTAAACAAGGTCACCGCGTAGGAATCGGTCATACCGGACACAAAATCGGTGATACGCAACACCCGCCGGTATAAATCCGGATCGGGTTGGCGCTGCGGGCCGAGGAATTGTTCGGGGATTAAATACAACAACATCCGGCTTTTCGCAGAAGCAGCACTACCCCGTTCGGCGATGTCGTTCACAGTGGTGATGAACGCCTGCAGCAATCCCCCCAATACTTCGAATCCCGCCGCCTCGACCTCGATTACCGGTTTAGAAACATAGACTTGGTTTTCCCCGCAGTCCTTGAGTGTGCGCATGTGTGCAGCGCCGGGAATAATGTCCAGCAACTCCTGGGCGAACACGCCGGCCAGGATCGTCTCTTCTTGTGCCATGAAGCTTTCATGCACCTGATCAATGGTGTGGCCGATGGCTTTAGCGCGCAGATACTCAATTTTTTCCTTGGGCCGGGTAATCACCGCAAGCCGTTGCTGAATAGCGGCATCGCCGGTCAAGGGCATCAACAGGCCGCTAACGTGTTCGTAACTCAACTGATTGAGCCGGAAAGCGTCTTCGATATCGATAATCCGATAGCAAATATCATCCGCCGCTTCCACCAGATAAGCCAACGGATGGCGTTGCCATCCGCCGGGAAGGATCGGTGTCAGGCCCAGTTGTCCGGCCACTTCGCTGAACGAATCCAGATCATCCTGGACAAAGCCGAACTTGGCGAAGCTGATACCCGGCGGTGGTGAATTAGGCAACCAGGAAGCCCGGGGGTATTTGGTGAAAGCGCCCAAAGTCGCGCAGGTTAGTTGCATACCGCCGTGATTATCGGGACTTTGCAAGCGAGTGATAACTCGAAAGCCCTGGGCGTTGCCTTCGAAACGTAATAAATCCTGTTGTTGGGGTGGGGAAAGTTGGGCGATGACCGCTTGGCCAGTAGCCGAGGTTTCGAACCACAGCCGAATGGCGTCTTCACCGGAATGGCCGAAAGGCGGATTGCCGATGTCATGGGCAAGACAAGCTGCCGCCACGATAGCGCCGAAATCTTGCGGATAGACGCCGGTGAGTTGATGGCGACGGATGACACTATCACGACTCGGGTACCTAAGGTCCGGCCTACGCTGGACACTTCTAAACTGTGGGTCAAACGGGTGCGCACGTAATCGCTTTGCGACAATGGGAAACTTGCGTCTTATCCTGAAGGCGACGGAAAGCAGCGGAGAACACGATACGATCGAAATCGCGCTGAAAATCGGTGCGCGCTTCGCTGTCGGTACGGCGCTCGGGCACCCCTAACCGAACGCGGGACAGCAAGCGATGCCAATCCATCGGAGCAATGCCAGTCACATTACGGCTCATCGTCAACCCACTGCAGTATCGCTGCCCGGTTCGTGTAAGAGGTCACTCGAACGGCGGCTTCTTGCCGTGCCAACCAAACATGCTCGGTGTGTTCCTCGGGGTTGAGCACGATGGCGCGACGAGCCGGTAGCGCTACGCGAAACACATACTCGGTGTTTTCCCGCACGGTTGGCGCATACCGGTGACGCCAAGCCGGCAGGATTGGAAACCGATTGCGCACGTGGCAACGCATGACTTCGACATCATTAAGCCCGGTTTCTTCGAACAGTTCCCGGCGAGCCGTCTGTAGGGGATCGGTTTCGTCCCAGTTCAAACTGCCGGTTACCGACTGCCAAAAATCAGCGGGTTGGCGGCGGCGCATGACCAAGACTTCCCCGACTGCGGTATAAACGATCACTAAGACAGACTCAGGACGCTTGAAGGAGGATTCCATTCGGAGATTGGTCCGCAGCGAATCAGGATTTGCTGTTACCGCCGAGAATCCCTGCCCGCTGCGCTGGAACCGCATCCAATTCAAATCGCATTGGCACCATTGAAGACCAGAAAATGCTTGCCCTTGGCACGCCCGACCATAGTAACCCCGACTTTCTGGCCCATCTCCAAACCCATGCGGGTGATGCCGGAACGCGATAGCAATAACGGTATCCCCATTTGCGCCACCTTAATCACCATCTCTGAAGTCAACCGGCCGGTGGTGTAAAAAATCTTATCTTCCCCAGTCAGCCCTTCCAGCCACATCTGCCCGGCAATCGCATCCACCGCATTATGTCGTCCGACATCTTCTACGAAACAGACAATCTCCGTATTGTGGCATAGCGCGCAACCGTGTACAGCGCCTGCTTTTTTATACACCTCGTTGTGGGCGGTGATGTTATGCAATAAATCGTAAATCAGCGATTGGCGAAACGTCTGTTGGGTGAGATGCACCTTTTCCAGCTTTTCCATGATTTCCCCGAACAAGGTTCCCTGCCCGCAACCGGTAGTTACCGTGCGTTTATCTAAGCGTGGGGATTCGCCTGCGTTGCCACTGTAAGTGGTCACGGCCACGGCCTCAATATCCCAGTCCACTTGGACCGTTTTGATTTGCCGGATATCTTCAATGAAATCCTGATTGCGCAAATAGCCGATGGCCAACGCCTCCGGGTAGCACCCTAAAGTCATCAGCGTCACGATCTCCCGCTTATCCAGATACAGCGTCAAGGGGCGTTCGCCGGCGATGTCAGCGATTCGATGAGTGCCGTATTCGTCCATTACGGTAACCGAATGGGTGGGTGATAAGCCCGCCTGGGTCATCTCGGGGCGATAGGGTGTGACGATGTCAAGCATGATCGAAGTCCGCATAACGTGATGGTCTTGATCCTCGGTGTCGATCTTTACCACAGGACCCAACGAGGATGGGGACCATTGAACGGTATAAGTCAGTAAGGATCATAAATCTTTACCGCGTTGAGGCAATTTTTAAAGTCAGACACATTTCGAGTCACTACCGTTAGATTATAGGTCTCAGCTGTAGCCACCAAGAGACTATCAATCACCGGGAGCTTTCTACCCTCAGATGCGGCCTTACCGCAGAGGTTTGCCCAGTGATCCAGTAACACCGCATCAACAGGCAAAACGCGTTCGTCAAATCGATCTTCGAGTGTTCGAATCCACTTCCCCACTTTCCCTGCCCTTTCTTTCGTTCCGTGATTCGGATCGCTATGCGCTAATTTATAATAGCCCTTTTTCAATTCTGCCACTGTTAGGCAGCTGATACATAAGCAAGTCTCGTCTTGCTTATCTAACCAATCAATCACTTTCCGAACGGGATTTTTTCGAATGTATTCAGAAACGACTAACGTATCCAATAGATACTTCACAGATTAATCTCTCGCCCGGTGTCCGAGTTTCTCTCAAACACGCGATCGTCATCATCTAGTATCGGCGTCAATAATGCGGAGGATAGCGTTGACGTTGGTCGCTTTAGCCGTTCATATTCTTGGGCCGAAATAACGACCGCTGTGCTTTTTCCGTGAACGGTAATAAGTTGAGGGATACCCTTCTTGGCTGCTTTAACCAATTGACTGAGTTTGTTTTTCGCTTCTTGAAGTTGCCATTCGTTGGGGAAATTATTCATAAGCATCTCTTTTGTATCTAGCCTGTCTGGATATTATGTGATTTGTAGCAAATAGGAACAACCCTTGGTTGATTGCAAAAAGCCTGAATGGGTGTTAACGACTATGTAAGATGCCGACTGGTTGCCTTGGTTACACTCAAGACAACCAGTCGCCGAAGAGTGGAAATCAGATCCTGGTTACTGCGCTAAGGCCGAAAGTAGTACACCAGCTGCCACGGCAGAACCGATTACGCCAGCCACGTTGGGACCCATGGCGTGCATCAGCAAGAAATTATGCGGATCTTCTTTCTGACCGACACTGTGGACCACTCGTGCGGCCATTGGGACTGCAGATACACCAGCGGCGCCAATCAGCGGATTGATGGGGTTTTTGCTCACTTTATTCATCAGCTTAGCCATCAACACGCCACAGGCTGTAGCGATGATAAAAGCGATGATGCCCAGCGCGAAAATTCCGATGGTCTGGAAGGTTAGGAAATTTTGTGCCTGGGTTTTCGCACCTACCGAGATACCCAGCATGATCGTCACGATATCGATCAGCGGGCCCTGAGCGGTTTTGGAAAGGCGTTCGGTCACGAGGCTTTCACGGAGCAAATTACCGAAGAACAACATGCCCAGCAACGGCAAAGCGGCAGGGGTAATAAAAGCGGTCAACAGGAAGCCGATGATAGGGAACATGATTCGAGTGCGTCGCGACACTTCGGTGGGTGAATCCATCCGAATCAAGCGTTCCTCTTTGGTGGTCAACAGCTTCATAATCGGCGGTTGGATGATAGGCACCATCGCCATATAGCTGTAGGCCGCCAGAGCGACTGCGCCTAATAAATCCGGCGCCAGCGCGGTGCAGACGAAGATGGAGGTTGGTCCATCCGCCCCCCCCGATGATGCCGATAGATGCCGCTTCTTTAAGATCAAATCCAATCAACACAGCACCCAACAGCGCTCCGAAGATGCCGATCTGTGCAGCCGCGCCCAACAACAGCGTTCGAGGATTACCCAGCATGGGACCAAAATCGGTGAGCGCTCCAACTCCCAAGAAAATCAACGGCGGGAAAATGCCCAGTGCAACGCCCTGGAAGATCAGATAAAAGAAACCGGCATTGCGTGCATCTTGGTTTGAGGGCTTGACGACCGAAGGATACCGGTTGTCTGCGGCCTTCTCCAAAACGAATATTTGCCGACCTTGACCAACATCAATGATGGCCGGCACGGTCTTGATCTCGCCGTAATAGGCCAGTTTGGCATGATGATTGACCATGACCGCTTGTCCATGTTCAACCATCCGTTTACCGTCTTGGGTATCGTGCACCATTTCCGCACTAGGGCGCGCGACGAGACTACCATTAGGTTGTTTTTCCTGAGTGACTTTGAAATAGTGGATATCTGCTTCGCTTACCGGGCCGTCATAGACGCCGACGCTCAGCGCATTAGTATCGTAGGGGATGTTACCGACCAGGATGCCGAAACCGATGGGGACCAGCAGCAAGGGTTCAAATTTTTTGCTGATCGCCAGAAAAATAAAAAGGCATCCAACCAGTATCATCACCCCGTTTCCCCACTGGAATTGGCCGAAGCCGGATTGTGTGAGGAAATTCAACAGGGTTTCTTGCATGGGTGGATTATTCCGTGTTCTAAGTGATTGCGGGCAAACTCAAGAGGGACGTGATGAATCTACTCGAACTCGATCAACAGCTGCCCCTGGCTGACCGCATCGCCTTCGGCGACCGGAATATTCCTGATGGTGCCGGGTCCCGCCGCAACGATATTGGTTTCCATCTTCATGGCTTCGAGGATAATCAAATCCTGGCCGGTTGTGATGCTATCACCGACTTTGACCAGTATTTTGAATACCACACCTGATAGCGGACTGGTGACCGTCATGTCACTGCCATTGGAAGAGGGTGCTGCGGCAGCAGGTTTCTTTAGCGGCAGCCTGTAGCTGAGGCGTACTGACCGGTGCGGCTTTAGCACCTACCGGAGCTGCGACAGCACCGCTCGCTTCATCGACAAATTCAACGTCCACTTCGTAAGTGACGCCATCAAGAGTAATCTTAAGCTTCATGAGTGTTATTTCCCGGTTGGTGGAATCGGCTGTAGGTTGGGTGATCTTTATAGGAGTTATTCCGAATAATCCACCCGGCCTACCGCCGCCCATAGATTAGGTACATGCTTATGGCTGACAAAGCGCACCCGGCGAATACGCACAGGTTGCTTCACCGCTGCGGTTGCTGCTGCCGCCAATAGGACCAGAGTACGCTTGTTAACACCGCCGAACGGCGACTCCTCGGGTAGCGATGCAGCTGCTTTAGTAGCAGCCGCCGCCGGTTTTTTCTGATTGAGGCGCCCGATGATGCTGACCACGATGCCGGTAACGATGAGCGCAACGAAGACCGTGCCTACACCGACCACGGAAAGGGTTAAGGCTTCGGTTAAATTGGACATGGCATCTCCATGTTGTTGTTATGATGGACATTGTCCGATCAGCACCCGAAGCCGAGTGACTTCCGGCGGTGCTGACTCATCCCGTAACATGCCGTGTTGATTCGGCTATAACGGGATATTACCGGTTTTCTTGTTTGGTCGTGCTTCGCGTTTGGTGTGCGTGGCTTCCAACGCAGAGGCTAAAAATAGCCGAGTCTCTGCCGGTTCGATGACATCGTCGACTAGCCGACGCGCAGCAGCGAAATAAGGTGTCGCAAAGTGCGAGCGGTAATGTTCGATAAGTTCTTGACGTTTGGTGCCAGGGTCCTTGGCTTCTTCGATTTCGCGCCGGAACACAATACTGGCTGCCCCTTCCGCGCCCATCACGGCCACTTCCGCTGTAGGCCAAGCCGCAACGCGGTCAGCGCCTAAATCCTTCGAACACATGGCGAGATAAGCACCGCCGTAGGCCTTACGAATGATAATGGTGATTTTAGGCACCGTACACTCAGAGTAGGCGTACAGCATCTTGGCACCGTGGCGAATGATGCCGTTGTGTTCTTGATGGATTCCCGGCAAAATCCCGGCACATCGACGAACGTCACCAGCGGGAGGTTGAAGGCATTGCAGAAACGGATAAAGCGCGCGGCCTTATCGGCGCTGTTGATGTCGACGCAACCCGCCATGACCTTGGGTTGGTTACCGACGATGCCGATAGGCCGACCCATAATACGGGCAAAACCGACCACGATGTTTTCCGCAAACTGAGCGTGCACCTCTAGAAAATCGCCGTCATCGACTACCCGATGAATGATGTCTTTCACATCATGTGGCTTTTTGGAGTCATCCGGGATAATGTGATTAAGGCTTTCATCCAGCTCAATGGTGTCGCTATACGGCGCTCGGGGCGGCATCTCCAAATGATTGGAAGGAAGAAAAGACAGCAGTTTTTTACAAATGCGCACCGCATCGTGATCGTCATCAGCAATGAAGTGACAGACGCCAGAGCGACGCATGTGCGCTTCCGGACCGCCCAGTTGCTCCTGCGATATCTCCTCGCCGGTGACATTTTTGATTACGTCCGGCCCGGTGATAAACATCCGTGCTTGCCGGGTCTGGATAATGAAGTCCGTCAACGCCGGACTGTATACCGCTCCGCCCGCACACGGTCCGCAAATCAGGGAAATCTGCGGTACCACACCGGACAACATGGTGTTGTGATAGAAAATCCGCCCATAAGCGGCCAGACTGTCGATACCTTCCTGGACACGCGCACCGGCGGAGTCATTGAACAGGACAAAAGGGGTACCCGCTTTCAAAGCCCCCTTCATCATATCGGTGATCTTATCGCAGTGCACTTCACCGGCTGAGCCGCCGGCCACGGTGAAATCGTGACTAGCCACATGGACGCCGCGACCATCTACCGAACCGGTGCCGGTAATAACCCCTTCAGCGGGAAATTCCTTCTCGGCCATGCCGAACAAGATCGCCCGGTGTTGGGCAAACAACATCAGCTCATGAAAGCTACCGGGATCGACCAAGTGGTCGATGCGTTCTCGGGCGGTTAATTTCCCTTGTTGATGTTGTTTTTCAATGCCTTTAGCGCCGCCGCCCTGGCGCATTTCGGCCTGTTTTTCCCGCAATTCCTTGATACGGGCTTGCATAATGTCAGTGGAAAAATCATTCACGCAGCTAACCCCAACCTTTCGGTTACATGCCTCCCCGAACCGGCCGCACTATAATTGAGCAAGCCTAGTCTCGGCGCGTTGTTGTGTCGTGTGGAATTATATAAATATTGCCTTTAAAATCGGGCATATAAGTAAATTCACTTGTCATTATCAGCCATCTTGGCATTGAGGGTCAACCTAATAATCATGCATGGCGGTTACCGTCACCCGGTCATCCGGATGCATTTGCCAGCCTATTCGAAGGGTATTTTTTGCTGACCTCCTGTGCATTTTACGGCAATATTCAGCTTTCAAGCGAGGAGTCGGAAAGCCCTTAACGCAAGGCCGTGTGTTCAGGTGCGGCTCTCAGAAGATCAACAACTGCGGAGTGAACGATGAGCGAACATTTGCATGGCTATTACATTGAAGATCTATCGGTTGGCATGAGTGCATCCTATGCCAAGACAGTGACAGAAGCAGACGTGATTTTATTCGCCGGCATCTCCGTGATGAACAACCCGGTGCATGTTAACGAGGAATT
>JAAUQA010000273.1 GCA_012032855.1 Candidatus Competibacteraceae bacterium | reverse complement strand
ATACGTCCCGATCATGACGATGATACGGTCGCACAGCAAGCGGACCACATTCAGATCATGGGATACAAAGATGTAACTCATGCCTAAGTCTCGCTTTAAGCGATCCAATAATTGTAGCACCACCGCCTGAACCGACACATCCAGCGCCGAAGTGGGTTCGTCCAGGACCAGCAATAACGGATCAACCGCAATTGCGCGGGCAATACCGACCCGCGCTTTCTGTCCGCCGGACAATTGATGGGGCAAGCGAGTCAGCAAGTTACGCGGTAGCCCGACCTTGTCCGCTAGCTCTTCCACCTTTGCGATGATCTGCTTGCTGTTGTGCATTCCCTTGAGTCGTTTGAGCGGTTCGGCAATCGCGTCCTGCGCCTTGAAACGGGGATTGAGACTATCGGTCGGGTCCTGAAAGACCATCTGAATCTTGGTTCGTTGCGGCAAACGGGCAAAACCGGCCGCCTTATGAGCGGTAATGTTCTCCCTATCGAAAACCACCGCTCCTGAAGTCGGATCAAGCAACCGGGTGATAATGCTGGACGTGGTCGACTTGCCGCAGCCGGATTCACCGACCAAGCCGAGGCTTTCACCCCGCTTCAAGGTAAAAGATACACGATCTACCGCACGAAACACCCTATCTTCCGGCACTTTTTTCTTCCAGGGCCAGAATGCGCCGCCCTCGCTACGGCGCGGAAACTCTTTGACTAGATCAATCACCTCCAACAGCGTGTCCGATGTCGCCGAAGACGGCGGTTGTGACCTTGGCGCATAGCCGGACACGGCAGCGACATCGCCCAACTCATCGGGCACGGCGGTAAGATCAGTGAGTACCGAATGCGGGCCGGGCGAGGCGGCAATCAGCTTTTTGGTATACGGATGGGTGGGTCGGGTGAATAATTCCCGCACCGGCGCGGCTTCCACGATTTTACCCTTCTGCATAACCACGATCCGATCACAATAGGCAGCCGCCATGCCGAGGTCGTGGGTAATCAGCAGTACGGACATATGCCGTTCACGCGTCAGGTCGCTGATTAAATCCATAGTAGCCTTCTGCGTGGTCACATCGAGACCGGTAGTCGGTTCGTCGGCAATCAACAAGCGCGGATCGCAGGCCAAAGCAATCGCGATCATCACCCGCTGACACATGCCGCCGGACAGCTCGAACGGATAGGAGCTATAGCGATGTTCCGGATCGACGATGCGTACTTTGTCGAGCATCTCAATAGCCTTAGCGCGGACATCTCGCGGGGTCGCTTGAGCATGACGCAACAGCACGTCTTCGATCTGCTTGCCCACCGTCCGAATCGGATTAAGCGCGGCGCGGGGTTCTGGAAAATCATTGAGATTTCCCGGCCCCGCAGCTCACGCAATTCCGCTTCCGAGACACCGGTCAACCCAATGCCATCGTAGCTTGCGAACCGTCGACCACCTGACCCGCTGCGTCGAGTAGGCCGACCACTGTGTAGGCCGTAACCGATTTGCCGGAGCCGCTCTCGCCGACGATGCCCAGCACCTCGCCCTTGCCGAGGTTCAGCGATACTTGCTCCAAGGCCCGCACGATGCCGTTGCGGGTGCGGAATTCCACCGACAAATTATCGACCGTCAAAAAGGCCGCTTTGGACATGGGTGTTTCCTCAGGTGCGCCGCAACGGGTCGACTAGGTCGCGTAACCCGTCGCCCATCAGATTGAAACAGAATACCGCCAGCATCAGCGCCGCGCCGGGAAACAGCGCCAGCCACCATTCGCCGGACACGATGTAAGTTGCGCCTTCGGCGACCATGATCCCCCATTCAGCATCCGGCGGTCGCACGCCGAGCCCGATGAACGACAAACCGGCGGCATTGAGAATAGCCCAGCCCATGTTCAGAGAAACCTGCACCATCATAGGCGGCAAGATGTTGGGAAACACCTGGGTGGCGAGGATGCGCGGGTCGGAGCTGCCACACAACCGCGCTGCCTGCACATAACCGGCATTGCGGCGGACGGTGGTTTCCGCCCTAGCGACGCGGGCATAAAACGGCAGATTGATGATGGCGGTAGCGTAGATGATGTTCTCCACCGAATTGCCCAGGGCGGAGACGATGCCCATCGCCAGCACGAACAGTGGGAAGGCCATAATGGTATCGGAAAGGCGGCCTACAATGCGGTCGGTCCAACCGCCCCAGAAGCCGGCGGAACAGCCCAGCGCGCTGCCGATACCGAAGGAGAGCACGACGGCCGACAAGGCGATGCCTAAATCCAGTCGGGTGGCGACAATCACCCGGCTGAACACATCGCGGCCGAGATGGTCGGTGCCGAACGGATGATCCCAAGTGGGGGGTTGCAACGCATTAGCCGCTTGGGTAGCGAGCGGATCGTAGGGCGCCAGCCACGGACCCAGCAAGGCCAACAACACGATGATCAAGAATAGCGAGAAAGCGACCACGGTGACTGGGTTTTCCCCCATCACGTAGCGGAAGTGTCTGAGAAAACGGGTCATAACGGTTTTTTGCTCAGGCGTCTAGGCCGACTCGGGGGTCGATCAGAGTGAGAATGACATCAATCGTCAGGTTGACGACGACGAACAATAAGGCCATCGCCAGCACAAAGCCTTGCACTGCGGCATAATCCGAGGCCACCAGCGCCTCAATCGCGAACGAGCCGATGCCGGGCCAGGAAAACACCTTTTCCACCAGCACATTGGCGCCGAGCAGGAAGGAAAACACCATGCCCAGCGTGGTCAGTACCGGCAGGGCAGCGTTGCGCAAGGCATAGGTGATCAGCACTGTGGCTCGTGACAGGCCGTTAGCGCGGGCAGTGCGCACGTACTCACTGGCCAAGGCGTTGAGCATCGCCGCACGAGTCATCCGGGCGATGGGCGCTAGTGCGAACAGTCCGAGGGTAACGGCGGGCAGAATCAATTGCCGCAGGCTGGCCCAGAAGGTTTCGCCATCGCCCGCCAGCACGCTGTCGATCAAATAAAACCCGGTGACGTGTGGCGGGGCGAGGTAGAAAATATCCAGTCGGCCCAGCGGCGACGGCGCCCAGCCCAGCAGATAATAAAACACGTAGATCAGAAACAGTCCGGTAAAGAAGGTCGGTAGAGAGACTCCTGCCGTCACCAGCACCCGGCATAAGTGATCGACCCAACTGCCTGGTCGGGTCGCGGCGAGCACGCCGAGCGGAACGCCGATGAACACCGCCAATCCAAGCCCAAGAAAAGTCAACTCCAACGAAGCCGGTAACCGAGTTAGCAGTTCTTCCAATACCGGTCGACCAGTATTCAGCGACAGCCCCAGGTCACCGGTCGCCAAGTTCTTCACATAAATGAAAAACTGCTCAATCCAACTCCGATCCAATCCCAACGCGGTGCGGACCTCAGCGATCGATTCCGCATCCGCCATCGCCCCGGCGAAATAAACCGCTGGGTCGCCCGGTAAAGCGCGGGTCAACGCAAAGGAAATGACAATAATCCCAAACACTGACGGCAGTGCTTGCAACAAACGCCGTCCGATCTGGCCGAATTTGGTCCGCATAGCAGCCGCTAAGCCTTTTGGATGCTACGACAGTCCAACTGACGATGAAACCAGGCCGCATAACCGCTGACACCCGGTTGCATGGCAGCATCCAGATACGGCTGATACAGCGGAATGCGCGGCACTTCCTCAAACGCAATCGCGATCATACGCTTCACGTTCTCGGTATATTTGGGATTATCGGTTTCCATGTGGAGGGTTTCATCGACCAACGTTTCAATCTCATCATTCTTGTAGTTCGACGAGTTGAACAAATGACCGTGTTTATAGGCCCAGAAAAAATAGTAATCGGGATAATTCAACCAACCGCCGAAGTTCTCCAGGTGCATGGGCAGGCGTTTCTCGACCAGAGCGGCAGTGCGCCAGTTGGCACCGGGAATCTTATCCAGGGTCGCCTTAATGCCCACCTTGCCGAGTGATTCCTGAATCAGCAGAGCGGTCGGCTCCTGCCAGTCGGCCAGCCCTAAGTTGAACGACAAAGTGGTTTCGAAGCCATCGGTCATCCCCGCCTCAGCGAGTAACGCCTTGGCTTTATCAAAATCCGTGACGTAGGGAAACGGCTGTGGCCAGGCGATGGTCGACGGACTGGCTTCTTTGCCGCCGAACATCGGTTCGGCGCGACCGTAAGCAGCGGCAGTCATGATTTCTTGATACGGCAGGGCAAATGCTATCGCTTGGCGGACCTTGAGGTTATCGAAGGGTTTTTGCTCGACGTTGAGTCCCAGAATATGCAGGCAGTTGTCGATGGGTGCGCCGGACACCTTGATTTTGCCGCCATCAATAAACTCCTTGGCATCCTTGGCCGGGACATCCATATACAAACCCGCATCACCGCGTTCAGTGAGGGCACGGCGGGTAGCGGCGGAAGGCACCTCACGGACGATCACCCGCTGGATAGCGGTTTCGGGCCCAACGCCCAGGCATCGTTGCGTTCGTAGACGAATTGCTGGCCCGGATCCCAACGGGCGATCTTGTAAGCGCCGGAACCGGCGGGTGTTGTGTGCAAATACTCGGTGGCCCAGGGATCATCCGCCGTAGCCTTTGCTTTGGCGATCTTGGAATTAATAATGAACGGAATCGGCACGGCCAGGTCGGGTAAAGTCAGCTTGGACGGTTCTGGCAAGTCAATGCGGAAAGTCATCTCATCAACGACCACGAACTGCTTCGGGTCGGTCATGGACCCGGCTTTCATCTGGACAGCGGGAAATCCGCCCAGGCTCACGGCGCGATCGAAAGACCATTTCACGTCGTGCGCGGTCACCGGTGAACCGTCCCAGAATTTCGCTTGTGGATTAATCTTGAAGGTCAACGACTTGCCGTCTTCGGAAACCGACCAGGATTCGGCGACTTCGGGTTCGATTTTGGTCGAATCGTAGGTCAGCGAACCGTCTTCCAGGGTTCTTACGCCAAAGCGCACCAAGCGGTCGTATATATTCACAGTGACCTGATAACTGGGCCGGTTGGTTCCATTGCGGTGTAAATCCAGGCTGTTGATGCCGTGACCCACGACCACCACCAGGGTATCGTCTCGACCGGCGGCCTCGGCGGGAAGGAAGCGCAGAAAAGGTAGAACCGCAGCCCCGGTAGCGACGGTCTTGATAAAGTCACGTCTAAACATGGTGGACTCCTAAGTATTCGGACTAGAGGGTGGATAGGTAGGCACGCCAGCCGCCGTAAGCGGTGACGTCTTCGGCGTCAACTGTGGCGCTGGATTCGCATAAAAAACCTTTGACCTCGGCGCCGTTTTCCAATGTCAAGGTGCCGATGCCCAGCGGCTTGGGAACGCCGCGAATGAAATCACCGAAACGTAATGGTGGGCAGAGCCCAAACT
>JAAUQA010000012.1 GCA_012032855.1 Candidatus Competibacteraceae bacterium | reverse complement strand
GGGTTCGACGATTAGGAAGAAAATAATCAACCCGCCGAATAAAATCAGTTCCATGTTGGAAAGCAGATCGGGACGAATCGCATCTCCGAAAACCACATGGGCGGACAGATTGATAAAAATCGGCATCAGCACGATGAAGGCCGCGCCGATAAAGGAACCCAGGATACTGCCCATACCGCCGACAATGATCATGAACAGGATTTGAAACGAACGGTGTAGGTCGAACGCCTGCGCATCTACCGAACCCAGGTAAGCGAAAGCCCATAGCGCACCGGCCACCCCGCAGTAAAACGAACTGACCGCAAACGCCAGCAATTTGGTCTTCATGATGCGGATGCCGATCACCTCGGCGGCCACATCCATATCCCGCACCGCCATCCAGGCTCGGCCGATCTCGCTGCGCACCATGTTCTTGGCCATCAAAGCCAGCACTGCCACGATGGACAGTACCAGCAGGTACTTGCGCAGCGGCGTGTCGAATTCGAAGCCCAAAATCACCATATCCTGAGCAGTGATTACGCCCGAAGAGCTGTAGTTGGAAAACCAGCCAAACTTGGTTAACGCCCATTCGATGAAAAATTGTGCGGCCAAGGTCGCCACAGCTAGATAAAACCCTTTGATCCGCAGGCTGGGAATGCCGAACAGGATGCCCACGCCGGCTGCAACAAGACCCGCCAGCGCGAAATCCACCAGCAACGGAATGCCCGGCAGTCGCAACTCGAGATTGTAGGCAGCAAAAGCCCCTACAGCCATGAACGCCGCTGAGCCCAGCGATAACTGCCCGCAATAGCCGGTCAGGATGTTCAAGCCCACTGCTGCTAATGCCAAAATCAAAAATGGTGTCAGAATAACCCCTACGCCAGTATTCGCTGGCCACTGCAGGTATCACCAGGAAGGCCAATGCCAACACCAGCAACATACCCCAGCGATCCTGAGGAATAGGGAAAATCGCCTGATCGGCAGCATAATTGGTTTTGAATTGTCCGCTTTCACGATAAATCATGGCGTCATACCCTATCGATATGCTCTTCCCCGAATAAACCTTCGGGGCGAATCAACAAAAACATCAAGGCGAGCATATATGGGAACCAGTTCTCAATACCGCCACCGACGTAAGGACCGATATACACTTCCGCCAGCTTCTCGCTGGCCCCGATGATCAGCCCACCGACGATGGCGCCGGGCACCGAGGTAAAACCACCGAGAATCAACACTGGCAACGCTTTCAACGCGACCAGGGTGAGTGAAAACTGCACCCCTTGCCGAGCGCCCCACAACAGCCCCGCGACCAATGCCACGAAACCCGCCACCGCCCAGACAATCGCCCAAATATGCTTGAGCGGGATGCCTACCGACAGCGCCGCCTGATGATCGTCGGCGACTGCCCGTAGCGCCCGCCCGACCCGGGTTTTACTGAAAAACACCGCCAACGCGGTCACCAACAAAGCGGCGATTACGGCGGCATACAGGTCGAAGGTGCTGATGAACATATCGCCGATTTCCAGCACGTCGTCGGGAATGCCTAATTCCAGACGATGCGGCTGGGACCCCCACAACCCTTGCGCTAACCCTTCCAACAAAAAACTGAGGCCAATCGTCGCCATGAACAGGGTAATCGCCGGTTGATTGACCAGCGGGCGCAACACGATTCGTTCGGTGAGCACCGCTAGTAACACCATAATGGCTAGCGTTAAAACCATCACCAACCAAAAATTCAGGCCCATTTCGATCAGGCTGACGAATGTCAATGCAGCGAATAACACCATCGCGCCCTGAGCGAAATTGAGCACCCCGGACGCTTTGAAAATCAACACGAAACCGAGCGCCACCAACGAATACATCACGCCGGCCAGCAATCCGCCGATCAACACCTCGAAGAAAAACGACACGTTTGCTTATCCCCCTATCAGTCGCCTACGCCGCCACCCCAAGATAAGCGTCGATGACTTGTTGATTACCGCGTATTTCCTCCGGCGTGCCGTCGGCGATCTTGCGCCCGTAGTCCAGCACGATCACGTGGTCCGACAGATCCATCACCACCCCCATGTCATGTTCGATCAGAACAATGGTGGTGCCGAATTCGTCGTTGACGTCCAACACGAACCGGCACATGTCTTCTTTTTCTTCCACATTCATACCGGCCATCGGTTCATCCAATAATAAAACCTGCGGTTCCGCCGCTAGGGCACGGCCCAACTCGACCCGCTTTTGTAACCCATACGGCAAACGACCGACCGGCACTTTGCGCACCGATTCGATTTCCAAAAAATCGATAATTTCCTCGACCCGCCGACGATGCGCCATCTCTTCCCGATGGGCGCGACCCCAATAAACGGCTTGTTCAATGAAGGTGCTCTTGATCATCAAGTTACGCCCGGTCAAGATGTTATCCAGTACGCTCATGCCTTTGAACAGGGCTATATTCTGGAAGGTGCGGGCGATCCCATAGCGTGCGGATTTGTGGGTGCGCATGCGGCGGATGCGCTTGCCGCGATAAATGATATGACCGTGTTGGGGGTGATAGACCCCGTTGATGACATTCAGCATGGAGCTTTTACCCGCCCCGTTGGGGCCGATGATCGAGCAGATCTCATGCTCTCGGACCCCGAAACTGACGTGGCTGAGTGCCCGGACGCCACCGAAGGATAAGGCGATATCGTCGGCCTCCAGAATGACATCGCCGATGATACGGTTAGGATTCATGACGTGGATTCTCCTCAGCTGGCTTGGCGCAGTTCGGCGATATTGAAGCGTTCAGCCTCACATATCCTGAGTTCGGCGCGAATGGTTCCGGTGCGGCCATCCTCGTATTTCACTTGTGCTTCTACCGCGTGGCTGGTTTCATCCGAGAACAGTGCGTTAATCAGTTCGGCGTAGCGCTCGGCGACAAAGCGGCGACGCACCTTGCGGGTGCGCGTCAATTCGCCGTCGTCGGCATCCAGTTCCTTATGCAACACCAGAAACCGCTTGATTTGCGAACCGGATAACTTGGCATCCTTAGCCAGGTCGGCGTTAACTTTCTCCACGCAGTCCCGAACCAGCTCATAAACCTCCGGTTGTCCGGCCAGGTCGGTATAGCCGGAATAGGCCAAATTGTGCCGTTCGGCCCAGTTGCCCACTGCTTCCAGATCAATATTGATGAATGCGGTGACATAGTCCTTGGTATCGCCAAACGCCACCACCTCCTTGATGAACGGGAAGAACTTGAGCTTGTTTTCGATGTATTTGGGTGCGAACAGCGTCCCGTCCACTAGCTTGCCCACGTCCTTGGCCCGATCGATGATCTTGAGATGGCCGTCCTCGTCGAAAAAGCCCGCATCGCCGGTGAACACCCAACCGTCTTGGTCCTTGGTCTCAGCGGTGGATTTGGGATTTTTATAATACGAATGGAACACGCCGGGCCCGCGGAATAAGACCTCACCGTCCTCGGTGATTTTGACTTCGACATCCAGAGCCGGTGTGCCGACCGTATCGGGTTTAACTTGACCGTTGGGTTGGACACAGATAAACACCGCAGCCTCAGTAGAACCGTACAATTGCTTGATATTAATGCCCAGTGAACGGAAGAAATCGAAAATGTCCGGGCCGATCGCCTCACCGGCGGTATAAGCCAAGCGAATTCGGCTGAAACCCAAAACGTTCTTCAAGGGTCCGTAGACCAAAACCCGGCCCAAGGCATAGATGAACTTATCGCCGGCGAGACCGATTTCCCGTCCAGAATCGCCGTACCCACTCGCCGGGCATGATCCATGAAGTAATGAAACATCTTGCGCTTGATAAACCCGGCGTCTTCCATGCGAATCATGACTTGGGTCAGCAGATTTTCAAAAATACGTGGTGGGGCAAAGAAATAGGTAGGGCCGATTTCACGCATATCGTGCATGACGGTCTCGGCACTCTCGGGACAACTCACGCAGAAACCAGCGACATAGGATTGCGCGAAGGAGAACAAATGATCGCCAACCCAAGCCATAGGCAGATAGGCCAGCACTTCTTCATCTTCCCGCAGTCCCTCGCGGATAATGCCGTTGCGGCCGGTGATGATGAAATTGTTGTAGGTGAGCATGACGCCCTTGGGATTGCCGGTGGTGCCGGAGGTATAAAGCATGACCCCGACATCCTCTCCGGTGCTGGCATTCACCTGCTCTTCAAAAACCCGGGATGGGTATGATCGAAGCCGCGACCCGATTCCTGTACTTTCTTCAAGCTGTACAGAAAAGGCTGATAGTAATGGCGTAAGCCACGGGGATCGTCATAGACGACAATCTCTAATTGCGGGCAACGGTCCTTGATCTCCAGGACTTTATCAACCTGTTCCTGGTCTTCGACCATAACGAACCGGATATCGGCATTATTGAGCACATAAGCCATTTCATCGGCCACCGCGTCCTGATACAACGGGACCGGCACCCCACCCAGACACTGCGCCGCCGCCATCGCCCAATAGAGCTGAGGACGGTTATCGCCAATAATGGCCAGTTTATCCTCCCGCTGAAACCCTAACTCGGCCAACCCGCAGGCAAAGGCGCGAATCTCTTCGGCCATTTGTTGCCAAGTCCAAAACTGCCAAATACCGAACTCTTTTTCGCGAATTGCCGGTTTATTGGCACGCCGTTTGGCATGACTCAGTAAAAGTTTGGGAAAGGTATCCAGCGCATCGTCGGAAGTCCTATGAGAAGCGGTGTGCTGATTCTGTTGCATCGTCAGCAAGCTATCCTCCGTCATATTATTTATTATGATGGTCCGGGAACGGAGCGTGATCCGGCTCTCATTTTGTTCGGACTTTATCCACTCAACGCTCGCTGGCAGTGGGTGGACTTTATGGAAATATAGCTGCCCTCAGCGCAGATGCCACCTAAAATTTACATGATTCTTCAGAGCTTAGAGACTGTATCATGAGCAAACAGTGTGATCTCGTCGTTATCGGCGCCGGCAGCGGCGGCTTATCGGTCGCTGAACGAGCAGCGCGTTATGGGGCTAAGTGCGTGCTGATCGAAAAAGACCGCTTGGGCGGCACCTGCGTGAATTTGGGTTGCGTGCCTAAAAAAATAATGTGGTACGGCGCCAACCTGGCCCATAAATTCGCCGATGCTCCCGGTTATGGTTTTCACCTGCAGCATCAAGGCTTCGATTGGGCAGCGTTGAAAACGGCACGCGAAGCGCATATTCGCAAAATCAATCACTGGTATATCGGTTATCTCGACCAAGCCGGGGTGGAATTGGTCCGTGGTCAGGCCCGCTTCGAAGACGCGCATACCGTGGTGGTAGATGGAGAACGTTACCAAGCCGAGCATATTGTCATCGCCACCGGGGGGCAACCGCGAATCCCCGATATGCCCGGTGCTGAGTGGGGAATAACCTCAGATGGTTTTTTCGCTCTAGACGCCTGCCCGCGTCGGGTTGCGGTGGTCGGCGGCGGTTATATCGCTGTCGAACTGGCCGGGATGCTGCACGCATCGGCGCCGAAGTGTTGTTAATCCAACGCCGGGATACGTTGCTACGAGAATTCGATAGCCTGCTTGGCAAACAGCTGATGATGCAGATGCGCGAAGACGGCATCACGGTTCTAACCCACACGATCCTCCAGGCTGTGGAGCGCCTGCCCGATGGCCTGCTAAAGCTGCACTGTAAGGGAGATTGTGCGGAGATCTTGCCGGTAGATAGCTTGGTTTGGGCGATTGGTCGAGATCCGCTAACCGCCGATCTCAATTTGCCGGCTACCGGCGTCAACCTAAACGAAGACGGAACGCTTCCCACGGATAAGTTCCAAAATACCAACGTACCCGGTATTTATGTCATCGGCGACATCACCGGCCGGTTTCCGCTGACGCCGGTGGCTATCGCTGCCGGTCGTCGTTTGGCCGACCGCTTATTTGATAACCAGCCCGAACGTCGTCTGGTTTACGAAAACATTCCCACCGTGGTGTTCAGTCATCCCCCGATCGGCACCGTGGGATTGACCGAACAGCAAGCCAGATCAGCTTACGGTGACGCCGTCAAGATTTACCAAACCCAGTTTACGCCGATGTATCACGCCTTGACGCCACATAAGATCCAAACCGCCATGAAGCTGGTGTGTGTGGGATCGGAGGAAAAGGTCGTCGGCTGCCACATCATCGGCCCTGATGCTGATGAAATGTTACAGGGTTTCGCGGTAGCGGTGCGCATGGGGGCGACCAAACGGGATTTCGACGACACCGTGGCCATTCATCCCACCAGTGCCGAAGAGTTGGTCACGATGCGGTAATCGATTTGGAAACAGCGTCCTGAGTAACAGGACGCTGTGGCAGATGGTCGGTATAACCGGTTATTTATCTGTCATTTATTCATGGGTCGGTTTCAAGACACAAGTCGCTCTCTTTAGGCATACTTTAGCAAAGCGCTTATCCCCTCTCGCGACTCAGGAATCAGTACATCTACGTACAAGCCCATGCCACATTCATCGACATGGGTCACCATAGCAAAAAACCGGTGATGCTTCTCGCCTTGTTCCTCAGGCACGCTGAATTTGATCTCCAGAAAGGCGTGTCTGGGGGCCGCCACATCGGTAGCCACAAACAAGCCATTCTGGCTGGCATTCAATACGATGCCGCCAGCTAAATAGCGGCCTTGGTGATACAACGAGGTTGCTAACGCGGTATCTTGGCGTTTACTACAGCGATGCTCAATCATGTGAGGGGCCTCCCACTATGCACTCGAATATTGCTTGGTGGCGGCTGCTTAGAGCGTAAACCCGAGCCGATATGACTACCACGCAAACACTCCACTTTGCCTATTAGGATGCCGGTAAAGTGTTGTATTGTATATCCGGGAAATTCCTGATTTCGACTGTGATGAATTGGCTGACAGCAACAGAAGAGATCAAGCAAAGCATCGTTACCGATGCTTCGCATCAACTTCTGCATTTCGTCACCCGATTGTCATTTATCCCCGCTAAGCTATTCTTAATGCAAGCCATTATTATTTTGAGGAGGATAAAATGCAGACTCAGGTGCTCGTTAACCCCAGCTATGCTGGCCGAGGCCATCGAGCGGAAGACTATCTACGCCAGCAAATCGCCTTTTATGAAGCAAGGCTGGATGAGATGGGTGAGAAAGGCGATTGTGCGTATGAACATGCGCTAAGCCGAGCCTATCAGGTACTACTTCGGGAACGTAAACAACAACTGGCCGACCTCTAACCGTTCAGTTCGACTTCCCTTACTCGTTATTCCGCATCCTTTTTTTAACCATCTCCACTTATCGCCGATACGGCATGACGTCACAGTTTGTGCCGTAAGGCGATGCTTCCTCAGCGGATGCTGAACCGCTTTGTCGGTTTGACAACATCTGCAGATTGTTGCGTGTGACAGTTCTAACACAATCGCCACGGACCAACAAAAAAAACTTAACGAAACAGCGGTTAACTTCTCTGCCTGGATCGGCATAGCGTTTGCTAGGTCACATTATGAGCTTACTGATCCCTACTCATTCGAGAAAAGTCCAATGCACCGACTCGGGCAGATACTATCCACTGTCTTCAACCTGCTGATCTATGGCGGAATGGTCTGATGGCTTTCAAAATCGTCGCAGAGTGCATCAATTGCTGGGCGTGCCAACCGGTGTGCCCAACTCAGGCGATTTTCCTGGCGCAGCCGCATTTCCTCATTGACTCAAAAAAATGCACCGAATGTGAAGGGGATTACGCTGATCCACAATGCGCCAGCATCTGCCCCGTGGAAGGTGCTATCTTGGATAGCCAAGGCACCCCGCTCAATCCGCCCGGCTCGTTATCGGGGCTTGTACCATCATGATCAGTCATAGACAGCACCTTTATGACTTTTTAATGAGTCGCAGCGACAGCTTAGGCAACGCTCAAGCGATGGCCTGTATGTTGGCTACCCAATACAGCGGTGGTGGCACCATGCCGCTGCAGTTGGGCTTGGAAGCGAAAGAATTTGCGCTTATGATGGACGCCCATTTTCCGAGCGTATCCTTGCCCGCCGGTATACCGTTTCCTAGACCCCCTGTGGACCCCAGGCTGCTGGAAGAGAAAGACGAGCTGCAAAAACTATTGTTGATGCACCGTGCCGGGCAGACAGCTTCGGAAGTTTGGATGAGTGAGATTGTGGCCACCGGCTGTATGGCCGGCAATCATCTTTGGGAAGACTTAGGACTCTGGTCACGGTCCGATTTGACAGCACTGATGGAGCGGAATTTCCCCCAACTCGCGGCGAAAAACGAGCGCAATATGCGGTGGAAAAAATTCCTCTATAAACAACTGTGCTTACAAGAAGGCATTTATCTATGCCGCGCGCCATCTTGCGAAGTCTGCGCGGATTATGCGCTCTGCTTCAGCCCGGAAGAATGAATAGGCATCCGGCATAACTTTGAGAGTCACCCCCATGAATGAACACGCTTTTGATAAAGCAGCGGTCGTTGCCGCACTAGACCGGATCTTGGAACTGGAACTGGCCGGGGTAGTCCGCTACACCCACTACTCGTTTATGATCTATGGTTACAGTCGCATTCCCGTGGTGTCCTGGTGTCGTTCGCAGGCCGAGGAATCGCTGCTTCACGCCCAAGAAGCCGGTGAATTAATCACTCATCTGGGTGAGCATCCTTCGCTGGCAATCGGTCCTCTGCTAGAAACCCATAAACACGATCTCGGCGATATCTTGCGCGAGTCCCTGGAGCACGAAAGCACAGCACTGGCTGCCTACTGGCGACTGCTGGAATTAGTACAGGATAAATCGGTCATGCTGGAAGAATATGCCCGTCGCCAAATCGCTACAGAAGAACTGCACCGCGGCGAAATTAATAAAATGCTGCGCGCTCCAGCCTGAACTTGTAGGGGCGAACACATTGGTTCGCCCCTACAACGGTTCACGGACGTCAGTTCGACCAGCATCACGCTGAAGTCGTCAGCGCAAAAATACTCGGCTGATCTCACGAAACTGTTCAGTGGCCGCCCGCCCCAGCCACTCGAAAGCCACCATTTCCCGACTGACAATCGTCACGCCCTCAGCTTGCATCCGCGCGAGGGCTAATTCCTTATCCTGATGGCGGCGCGAGCTTACCCCCTCAGCGACCACATAAACCGCTTTACCGCGTTCTATTAACCCCAACGCCGTTTGCAGCACGCAGACGTGCGCTTCCGCGCCCAGCAGCACGAACTGATCCCGCCCGCTCGCGTTGATGCGCTCCCAACAAGCCGGCTCATGAGTGCAAGAAAAGTGAATTTTGTTCATGGTGGCGGTATCCGGCAACACGGTTTTGAGCGCCGCTACGGTCGGCCCCAATCCTTGAGGATATTGCTCAGAAGCCAGAACGGGTATGGCCAAGCGGTTAGCGATTTTGATCAACCAGATGCTGTTCTCAATCACCGCACCAGTATCCTGAACGGCCGGCATGAGTCGTTCTTGAAGATCAACGGCCAATACACAGGAACGAGACGCCTCTAGCAACATGGTTTATCTCTCCGAATGGATTAATGCAACGGGATAGGTTTTCATTAAGCTTAGTGGCGACTGATGAGGGTAACCACGTTGGGCTGATTAGGGATAACGCCGATTTGCTGGCGTAAGCCGGTGAGCGCGGACGCCACCAAGGTGAGCGGTGCCTGCGGATACGGAATTTCCACGGGAAAGGATAGTAAATCCGCCCGTCGTTCCAACGTTTGCAAGGTCAAACTGCCCAACCACAGGGGACCATTGTCTTTTTGCAAACGAATTCCGGAATCCCAGAACCGCAATACCCAGCGAGTATCCGGTTGTGGGCCGGGTTTAACCAGCACCAATTCTTCCGGTCGTCCTTGGTGTAATCGCGGGAGCACCAAGAGGTCAACCAGTTTCACCTGTGGATTGAGCCACTGCACCGCTTTGGGCAGACTGGGCGGCGGTGGCGTTTGCCAACCGGTGGTGCGTAAACGTCGCTCAATCGAGGCGATTGAGTCGGCCCACTGGAATGCTATTGTCTGTCGACTTTTGCCCCACCAGTCGGACCGGTGGGTGGGCAAATGTTTGCCAATTGCCTTGCCACCACTCCTCCTTGGTCATGGTTTGCATCGTGATGCGGGGCTGATAAAAGCGCAAATCTTCCTGGTGATGGAGCTTGGCATAAAACAGGTCCGCAACCGCTAGGCTGATAATACTGATTAACACCAATCCCCAGCGGTTCAATGGGCGTCCCGGATGACGATTATAGGCTAGCCCCAACACGCTGACCCAGACCAAGCCTAAACTGATTCCGGCCAAGGTGTCGGTGAGCCAATGCACCCCCAGATACAGTCTGGAAAAGGCGATGGGGATCACAACCAGTGCTGCCCCAAGATAGGGTATCCAACGCCTTTCCGGTGTGGTCTCACGGGCTAATAGCACGGCTAGAAACCCGAATAGGATAGTGGCCGAAGTTGCATGATTAGAGGGAAATGAATAACCGGCGATGCCCTGATAGACATCCACCGGACGCTCTACCCGAAATACCGCCTTGAACAGAGTATTGGTCGCCAAGCCGAATCCCAACGCGGCCAGCCAGTGCCAGGCCGCCGAATAGGCGCGTTCGCGGTATAGCCACAGCGATACAGCCGCAGCCAGCGCGATTTTGACCGGATTATCGCCCAGTTCGGTAACGTAGACCATCCACTCATCCGCCCAGGGCGTGCGTAAATCCTGCAAAAAATGATATAGACTCCGATCCAAAGCCGTCGGCAACTCCTGCCCGGCGGCAGCCAGCAACAGACTGAACAAGGTTGCGCCGCCCAGTAACAGAGCGGCCAGCATTGCTAGGCTGCGTAACTCCCTGGTCGAGCCTACCGCCGGACTCAGCAACGCATTACTGATAGGGCCGATGAACAACCGGTCTTGACTCCAAGTCGAAAACGCGGTCAGCCAATCCTGCACGCGAGGTTGGAGAAACCGAAACACGCTGCGCACCAGCCAAACGGTGAGCCATAATAGAACGATGAACAATACGATCAGGACGACCAAACGCCAGGCGATTTGAGCGGCCAGTTCCAGGGAGAAAGCAACCACCATGCCCGGCAGCAGGTATGCGGGTGCCCACAGTAGCGCGGAACTGACATTAACAAAGAGAAATCGTCCCCAGGGCATATCCAGCATGCCCGCGATCATCGGTATCACTGGACGTACCGGTCCGAAAAAGCGTCCCAGCAACACACTTTTACCCCCATGGCGTTGAAAAAACTCAATGCCCCGGTCGAACATTTCCGGATGTCGGGTAAATGGCCAGAGGTCGCGTAAACGGTGATGAAACGTTCTTCCCAACCAAAAGCTGACGCCGTCCCCGACCACTGCCCCGGCCATCGCCCAACCACAAGCGGTCCAGAAATCCAAATAACCCAGGGCAATCAGTGCGCCGAAGCCGAACATCAGGACAGCGCCGGGCACCAGCAAGCCGACCATGGCCAGCGATTCCCCTAGCGCGACGAGAAATACCAATGCGACCATCCAGCCCGGGTGAGCAATGACCCATTGTGTCAGCGTATCGTAAAGTTCTTTGGTCATGATGGCGGATTATACGGGCTCACATGCAGAGCCGAGCAGTTTTTACAGCGGCAATGTAAAAAGTCCAAGCTATCATTAGCACAATCCTGTTGCCTGATACCATCAGGCGGAAAGTCTCGGTCTTCTCTGCGCTGAAGTCTCTATGAATCTGGAAAAAGTCATTTTTGGTTTTTTTATCGTATTGGCGTTGACCCTCAATGTCGATTTCGTGGTGGGTGAAATGTCCAACCACAAACACCACAGTATCTGGGTGTTGTTTGCGGCTATTCTCGTTAACCTGATTGCTACCGGGCTGAAACTGGGTGATCGAACTCAAATTGGCGCCGTATTGCTGTCAACCAGTCTGGTGGCAAATCTGCATTTGATTATCGCCGCCCTGGTTTGGAAAATGGCCACCGATGCCTCGGGTACCGGACCCGATGCGGATACGATGGTTAATGTGGTGTCGCTGGCGATCGGCGCATTGGTAGCCAACATCGTATCGGTGGTGATGTTGGTGGTGGACACGCTGATGTTGCGCCGTTAAACGGAATTCTCTCATGGCGAGAACCGTCGATCTGGACCGGGTGGTATTGATTGTGCTGCGACAAATGCGCGGCCCGGTGTTACTGCTGATTGTAATTTACGCGGTGGGCATCACCGTCATGGCCTTGCTGCCGGGCAGTGGTCCCGCTGGCGGGCGCATGAGTCTGTTCCATGCCTTTTATTTTCTAACTTACACCACCACCACCACCGGGTTCGGCGAAATTCCCGAGGCGTTCAGCGAGTTGCAGCGACTATGGGCGATTTTCTGTTTGTTCATGGGTGTGATCGGTTGGCTCTATGCCGTGGGTTCGATTATTCAACTGGTGCAAAATCCGCATTTCCGGCAAGCACTGGCGGAACGGAATTTCGCCAATAGTGTAAAGCGGATCGCTCAACCTTTTTTTATCGTCTGCGGTTTCGGAGATACGGGCAGCTTGCTGGCCAGGGGCCTGAGCGATGAAGGTTGGGTGGGGGTGATCATCGACAGCGAGCCGGATCGTATCAAGGCGTTGGGGTTACGGGATTATCAAGTCACTATGGTAGGCACCTGTGCGGATGCCAGCGTACCCAGGCATTTGTTGGATGCAGGCATCAAGCACCCCTTATGTCGGGGTGTGGTGGCTTTGACTAATAACGAGCATATCAATCTCAAGATTGCGGTTATGGCGCGTTTTCTAAACCCTGCGGTGCGTGTCGTGAGCCGTTCCACGGACCCTCGCCATCAGGAAGAGCTGGCGATGTTGGAAGCGGTGGAAGTCGTCGATCCGTTTGATAGCTTCGCGTGTCAATTGAGTGCGGCTGTCCATGTTCCTTTGCTGAATGTGCTGACCGACTGGCTTATCGGTGCCCGCGACGTTGATCTGGATGAGCCCCCGCAACTCCCTAGAGGCATCTGGATCTTATGTGGCTATGGGCGGATGGGAAAGCACCTCCATGAGGAATTGCGCAAACTCGACATCCCGCTGATCGTTATTGATCCGCAGATGGAAGATGCGGACACCGTCAAGCAAAAAATCATTGGCCATACCACGGATAAAGCCCTCCGCCAAGCACGGATTGAACAAGCCGTGGGCATCGTCGCGGGCACCGATAGCGATTCCAATAACTTAAGCATTTTGCTCAGATCGCGGGCGCTGAATAAAGACATTTTCCGGGTTGTGCGGCAGAATCGGCATGAACATGAAATCGCCTTTAACGCGGCCCATGCCCATCTGATCATGCAACCCAGTTTGGTAACGGCGCGGCGCATCCTGCTGATGTTGATCGCCCCGTTGATCCACCCGTTTTTAGAGCACCTTCGCCAACATCATGTCATCGTGCTGGAATCGCTGGTTCATCGATTGAAGAAAGCGGTCGGCAAGGGTAAACCGCAATTGTGGACTACAGAAATCACCCCGACCGACGCAATGGCTGTGGCACATCTGCAAGAACGAGGCTATGCGGTCACAGTGGGAGACATTTGCCGCAGCCCCGCAGATCGAAAACAGCTTTTGGGGTGCGTGCCGATGGTGCTGGCTCGGAGAGAGCAAACCGTTATGTTGCCGCAGACCGGGCAGCTGCTCGAACAGGGTGATCATATTTTGTTTTGTGGCACACTCCAAGCTAAGCGCCTCTTGGAAGCAACGCTAAATAATCCCTACACCTTGCATTACTTAATAACGGGCACCGAAGAACCGCGCAGTTATTTATTTCGCTGGCTTGAGCGCCGCCGATCACAGGTTTTTTCAGCTTCCGACTAATCACATGCTCAATCTGCGTCAGCTCGAAGCTTTCCGCGCGGTGATGATCAGCAAGACAATCACTCGCGCAGCCGAGATGCTGTATATCTCCCAACCCGCAGTTTCGCGCCTGATTGCGGACTCAAGACCGGCATGGTGCGATGAGCTTGGGGAAGCTTTCGACGAGATCACTGCAAGCGTTCAGAATTGACGAACGCGGCATGGCTGTTCAGTAAAAACGCTTTAGCGGTTATTATCCAGCTTGCTTCCCGCCATCGCCGAGACATTTATCATGCTGGATATCGCCGCCCTACTGATCACGCTCACCGCGTTGTTCAGTTATCTCAATTACCGCTTTATAAAACTGCCCACTACCATCGGCGTGATGACCATCGCCCTGGTAGTGGGCTGATTCTAATCAGCCTGGGCGAGCTGGGTTACGCGCCCATTGAACAGCGCGCCGAGGCCATTGTCGGCGCCATCGATTTCAATGAAGTCTTAATGCAAGGGATGCTGTCCCTGCTATTGTTCGCCGGTGCGTTGCACATCGATTTGGCGACCTTGGCCAGCAAAAAATGGCCGATTGGGATTCTGGCTACCGTGGGCGTGATTGCATCTACGGTGCTGGTGGGCACGGTGTCTTGGCTGGTGCTCAATGGATTATTCGGCGTACCGATTTCTTTCTTGTATTGCCTGGTATTCGGCGCGTTGATTTCCCCCACCGACCCGATTGCCGTGTTAGGTATTCTCAAATCCGCCCAAGCCCCGCAAAGCCTGGAGATCAAAATCGTCGGCGAGTCCCTATTCAACGACGGGGTCGCGGTGGTGGTGTTCACTATTTTATTGAGCCTGGTGTTGGGTGGCGAAGAGGTGACCGTAGGCAGCGCCTTGCTGCTGTTTGTGGAGGAAGCCCTAGGCGGGATCGTATTCGGGCTGGTGATCGGCTTTATCGCCTATCAAATGTTGAAAAGCATCGACCGCTACGACGTGGAGATTCTGATCACTCTGGCCTTGGTGCTGGGTGGTTATGCACTGGCTATTCAGCTGCATGTCTCGGGGCCGATCGCCATGGTGGTGGCGGGTTTGATGATCGGCAATCACGGGCGCAGTTTGGCGATGTCGGAAACCACTCGTGAACACCTGGATACGTTCTGGGAATTGATTGATGAAATTTTGAATGCCGTGCTGTTCGTGCTGATCGGCTTAGAGATCGTCATCCTGACCTTCGAGGGGCGTTATTTGCTAGCCGCCGTTTTGATTATACCCAGCGTTCTGCTGGTGCGTCTCGTCTGTGTCGGCCTGCCTATTCGGATTATGCGGCAACGTTTTCAGCTTGAATTTTCCCCTCATGCGGTCAAGATTCTGACCTGGGGCGGCATACGCGGCGGCATCTCGGTTGCACTGGCATTGTCTTTACCCTCGGGACCGGAGCGGGAGGTGATTTTGGCGATTACCTATGTGGTGGTGCTGTTCTCGATCCTGGTGCAGGGCTTGACCATTGGTCGGTTGGTCAAAGCGACGATGTCTTCTGAGGAGACTTAAACCACGGCTCTGTTTGATCTCCGATAAACCATGCGTGATTTCCAGTTAGATCACAGCGCACACCGGCCAACGTCCAAAAAGTATCCGGTGTGTTTTCTGGCGAACGATATAGACGCGCCAATGAACATCGGCAGTTTTTTTAGAATCGCCGATGCGCTTGGCATCGAAAAATATTTTTAACCGGTAGCTCCGTGGTTCCCCCGAACCTAAAGATTAAAAAAACTTCAAGATCGACCGAAAAATACGTGCCTTATTACTATGAAAAGACGCTCTAAACGTAATAACGAAATTAAAGCAGACAGGCTACACAATCATTAGCTTGGAAATCACCTCGAATAGCATTGATATAGAAAAGTTTTCCCTGTCAAAGGATGAAAAAATGTGCCTGATCCTGGGGTCGGAAAATCAAGGCGTATGTGAACGTTTGCTGGATGCTTCCGACGCGGTAATTCATATCCCCATGCTTGGCGTCAATTCTTCCATGAATGTCGCTACAGCATGTTCCATCGCGGCCTATGAGATCACCAGGAAATTCCAGCAGCACCAATTTCGTGATTAAGGCGAGCCGACTAACCGAACTTGCCCAGCCTGATCGAGTACCCGGTATTTTTCAAAGGACACCAACGGCACCTTCAGCAATAAACAGGGCGCAGTCACCACTTGGGCTAACAAATAACCGCCCGGCGTTCCTGCCAGTTCACGGTAATGTCCAAAGTCTCTTGCATCAGGCTGACAGTGCCTTGAGCAAAATCCAGCCCATAACCGGCTGTAGGCTGTTGCCCCATCGCGATAAACAGCACCCCGAAGGTGGAAAAATCCACTTGAGGGGGAGCATTGGATCCACGCTGGTTGCTAAAGCCGGCATATAACCGGTTGAGTTTTTGCGGCGTCGCAATCCAGGTCACCGCAGGGCGGATCGCCGCATTACCGCAGTACACATCGGTGTATAGCGCTTCGGCTTGTAGGGACTGTACCGCTGATTCGTCTCCATTGGACGTGGCGCAGCTACACAGCACCCATAATCCCGTCAATAACAACCAACGGTAAGTCATCGGGGCAATCCTCCATCGACGTGATCCGGTCGGCGTAATTTTCGTTCGGCATCGGCATCAGCCGTATTTATGGTCGGCAGATTATCGGCAAAGCCGCTGGTGAAATCCAATCCGTCGCGGTCCGTATCCACAGTCAGATTCACCGGTTCGTCCAAGGTCAGATAAGCCCCGCACGCCTCGCCGGCATCGCAGATCAAACCATCGTTGTCGGCGTCGGTGCCGGCAAAGATTTCGTAGCTGCCGACAGGTACATCACTGAACCGATAACCGTAACGTCCATTACCCTCACGGGTAGCCGCTACGCTGGTGATAGTTCGTTCAGCGGCGCGATCAAACAGCAAGACATATAAAACCCCGACATCGTTCACTGTTAGCGCATCGGCGACTTGCATAATGATCGGTATCCGCACCGTACCGGCGTCGGAGACAAAGCGGATGGTGGCGGTATACGTCCCTTGCGGCAAATCATCGCGGTTCACGGTAATGGCGTAACTGCCTAAACCATTCGCATCCACTGTCGGCGTGATAGTCAACCAACCGCCTGAATCCTCGCTGGGACTGTTGACAGTCAACGCCCCGCCGCCGCCATTGGACACGGTCAGAGGTAGGCTGGTCAACGTGGTGCCGAAATTCAGCGCGACCGGATTGACCACCAAAATCGGTACCGGCTCCACCGGGGTCCCGTCACCGGCATTAATCGCCTCCAGCACGGCTTTATAGGCATTGATCAAACCATGACCGAATTGATCGTCGCGACCCATCGGGCCTAAATCCTCGCTAATGGCTCCGCTGGTCAATAGAGTGTCAATCGCTTGCGGGGTTAAATTCGGATTAGCGGCGCGCATCAACGCCACTACCCCAGCCATATGCGGCGCGGCC
>JAAUQA010000272.1 GCA_012032855.1 Candidatus Competibacteraceae bacterium | reverse complement strand
CCGCTGTCACCATCGCGGCATTGCATTGTTTGGAGGAGCACCCTGATCCTGTTTTATTGATATTACCAGCCGACCATATCATGGCTGATGAAAACCGATTCCGCCAGGCGGTAGCCGCCGTTGTTCCTCAAGCTGAAGCGGGACAACTCATTACCTTCGGTATTGTTCCTAAGGGTCCGGAAACAGGGTACGGATACATTAGGGCCGGCCAGCTGCAGGGTGATGCCTATAGTGTGGAGTGTTTCGTAGAGAAGCCGAACTTCGCCACAGCCCAACAGTATAGTCAATCCGGTGACTATTATTGGAATAGTGGTATGTTTTTGTGCCGGGCAGTGCAATTTTTGGCGGAACTGGAACGCTTTGCGCCTGAAATTTTAGCGTCTTGCAGGCAAGCGTATGCCGCTAAACGCCAGGATTTGGATTTTCTACGCCTTGAACCCACGGCCTTTGCCGCCTGCCCTAGTGACTCGATCGATTACGCTATCATGGAAAAAACCCCTAATGCCGTGGTCAAACCGCTGGATGTGGGGTGGAGCGACATCGGTTCCTGGTCTGCATTGTGGGCTGTGGGAGCCCAAGATCAGGACGGCAATGTGTGCAAAGGGGATGTCATCACCGAAGCTACCCGGGATTCTTATATCCACTCGCAAGATCGTTTGATCGCCACGGTGGGGATCGATAACCTGATCATCGTCGAAACCGGCGACGCAGTGCTGGTTGCGCACAAAGAACGGGGTCAGGATATTAAACTAATTGTCGAACGCTTGCAGGCCGAGCAGCGCCGGGAATGCCACTCACACCGTAAGGTTTATCGGCCTTGGGGAAGTTATGAGTCCATTGACGAAGCGGCGCGTTTTCAAGTCAAACACATTACTGTTAATCCCGGCGCCCGGCTATCCTTGCAAATGCATCACCATCGGGCCGAACACTGGACGATAGTTAGTGGGACTGCCCTAGTGACGCGCGGTGAAGAAGAGTTCCTGTTGACCGAGAATCAATCGACTTATATTCCGGTAGGCACCCGGCATCGCTTGGCCAATCCCGGTAAAATTCCGCTTGAGCTCATTGAAGTTCAGTCCGGCAGTTATCTGGAGGAAGACGATATTCTGCGTTTTGATGACGTCTACGGTCGTCAGTCTTCATCCTAAGAGACCAGCTTGTCAGAGGGTACGATGTCTTCCTTAACCTGCTTCAAAGCTTACGATATCCGTGGCCGAATCCCGGATGAGCTCAACCCTGAAATCGTTTATCGCATTGGCCGTGCCTATGCAAGGTTTTTGCAGCCTCGCCGGGTCATTGTCGGTCACGATGTGAGACTCAGCAGCCCGGAATTATGCCGGGGCTTAATGCAAGGACTGATGGACAGTGGCGTGGATGTGTTGGACATCGGCTTGTGCGGTACCGAAGAGGTGTATTTCGCAACATTCGATCAGCAGACCGACGGCGGCATCATGATCACCGCCAGCCACAACCCCAGCGATTTCAACGGCATGAAGTTGGTGCGTGAACACGCCCGCCCGATCAGCGGGGATAGCGGACTGGATCGAATCCGGGAATTGGCTGAACGCAATGAGTTTGCCTCTGTGCAGCACCAGGGAACGCGGTCTGTACATGAGGATAAAACGGCCTACATTCAACACCTGCTCGGATATATTGACCGCACAGCACTCCAACCTCTAACCATAGTAGTCAACGCCGGTAACGGTGGGGCGGGATTGGTGATCGATCAATTGGAACCTCATCTGCCCTTTCGTTTTATCAAGCTTCAGCATACACCCGACGGACATTTTCCCAATGGTATTCCCAATCCCTTGTTACCCGAATGCCGAGAGGTAACCCGCCAAGCCGTGCTGGAGCACGGAGCTGATCTGGGTTTGGCTTGGGATGGGGATTTTGACCGGTGCTTTTTTTTCGACGAACAGGGCCGTTTCATCGAAGGCTACTATTTAGTCGGCTTATTGGCTGAAATTTTCCTACAGCGGCATCCGGGCGCCCGCATCATTCACGATCCGCGTTTGATCTGGAATACGACGGAACGGGTACGCGCAAGTGGCGGTGTTGCAGTACAAAGTAAAACCGGACATGCCTTTATCAAGGAGCGTATGCGTCACGAGGATGCAGTGTACGGCGGGGAAATGAGTGCACATCATTATTTCCGGACTTTCGCTTACTGCGATAGTGGCATGATTCCCTGGCTGCTGGTGAGCGAGCGAATATGCCGTGGATCTCGTTTATCCGCCCTGGTGGACGAGGCCATGCAGGCATTCCCGTGCAGCGGCGAGATCAATTTCCGTGTCGCCGATGTCGTCGCCACAATCCAGCGGGTATTGGAAACCTACACCCCCTTGCAACCCCAGCTGGATTATACCGACGGTGTGAGTGTCGAATTCCCCCAGTGGCGCTTCAATCTGCGCGGTTCCAATACCGAACCATTACTGCGTCTCAACGTGGAGACGCGAGGCGATGCGGAGTTGCTTGACCGGCGCACAGAGGAATTGCGCACTTTACTCATGCAAGGATGAGGGCTAATCCAAGTCGCTCGTCAATAACCGATCACTTCTGCTGCTGTGCTTAGGCGATTTCTGTCAAATCAAAATCCGGCGCAATCCGGTATCTTCTTTTCCGGCAATCGCCTTAAAGCATGCGCCGCTGTGATTTGCCCTGCATGTTCCTTTGCATAATCAACTGCTATCCCAATCGATTTCTTGCCTATGCGGCAAACCTTAAGATTTACCGACCTAACTAATACCCGTTACCATTATCTTTTTGTTGTTTCTAGCCTCAGGACAGTGAGTACAGCATGACCCAATTGATTCAGCCTCACGGTGGCGTTCTCAAAGAACTCTACCTCTCTCCCGCCGATGCCGAACATGAACAACAACGGGCCAGGGAATATCCTGCCTGGGATTTGACGCACCGCCAATTATGTGACGTTGAGCTCCTGTTAAACGGTGCATTTTCTCCGTTAGAGGGCTTTCTGAGCCGGGCCGATTATGAGTCGGTGTTGGAAGATATGCGCCTGACTGACGGCGCATTATGGCCGATGCCGATCACCTTGGATGTAACTGAATCCTTCGCTAAAACAGTCGGCGTGGACAGTCGGGTCGCGCTATTCGATCCGGAAGGGGTGTTGCTTGCCATATTAGAAGTGACCGATATTTGGCAACCGGACAAACACCGCGAAGCGCTGGCGGTTTTCGGTAGTGCCGATCCAACCCATCCAGGGGTGGATTATTTGTTTCGCAAAGCGCATCCGGTTTATCTCGGTGGTCGCCTGCACGGTATTGAGACGCCGCTACACTACGATTTCAAACATTTACGTCATTCTCCTCGTGAGCTACGTGATCAATTCGTTAAATTAGGCTGGCGTCGTGTGGTGGCTTTTCAGACGCGTAACCCTATGCACCGGGCTCATCAAGAACTCACTTTTCGCGCCGCACAATTGGCCGAAGCCAATTTGTTAATCCACCCCGTCGTCGGCTTGACGAAACCGGGCGACATCGATCATTTTTCGCGCGTTCGTTGCTATGAGCATCTGCTCAAACGGTTCCCGGAACAGACCACGACCTTGAGTCTGTTGCACCTGGCCATGCGCATGGCTGGACCCCGTGAGGCGCTTTGGCACGCGATTATCCGCAAAAATCACGGTTGTACCCATTTCATCGTCGGGCGTGACCATGCCGGCCCGGCAAGGACAGTCAGGGACAGGATTTCTACGGCCCTTATGAAGCACAAGAGTTGGTCGGGCGTCATCAAGAGGAATTGGGCATTGCTATGGTGCCTTTCCAGGAAATGGTTTATGTGCGCGAGCGGGCCGAGTATATTCCGGCCAACGAAGTGCACGCTGAGGAAACCGTATTATCGATCTCCGGTACCGAATTTCGTCGCCGTCTTCAGGAAGGGTTGGAGATCCCGACCTGGTTCTCCTACCCTGAGGTCTCCGAAGAATTACGAAGAACCCATCCACCCCGCCATCGGCAGGGTTTCACGGTATTTTTTACCGGCTTATCCGGTGCGGGTAAATCGACGATTGCCAATGCACTGGTGGTCAAGCTGATGGAAATCGGTGGCCGTTCCGTCACCCTACTGGATGGCGACATCGTCCGCAAACACTTATCGAGTGAACTGGGTTTCTCGAAAGAGCATCGCAATATCAATATCTTGCGGATTGGTTTCGTGGCCAGTGAAATTACCAAAAACGGCGGGATTGCTATCTGCGCGCCCATTGCGCCTTATGCGACTACCCGTCGTGAAGTGCGCGATATGATTGCTCCGCTAGGCGGGTTCATTGAAGTGCATGTGGCTACCTCGCTGGAAATTTGTGAGGCGCGTGATCGCAAAGGACTGTACGCTAAAGCACGGGCGGGACTCATTCAGGAATTTACCGGTATTAGCGACCCCTACGAAGCGCCTGAGAACCCTGAAGTGCGCGCCGACACGACCGAGTTTACTCCGGACGAAAGCGCCCACCGGATCATTCTAAAATTGGAGAGCTTGGGTTATATCAAAGGGCGGGTATAAGCATTGGGATGACAAAATAGCTCCAGCTAGTTTTGCGAATTACAATAAAAACATAATATTATGGCACCACCACCCGGAGAAACCGTATGAATGAAAACCAGTACGATGTAATCGTCATCGGCACCGGACCCGGCGGCGAAGGCGCGGCGATGAATGTCGCCAAAGCCGGCAAACGCGTGGTGGTGGTTGAACGCAATGACCGGGTGGGTGGTGGCTGTACGCATTGGGGCACGATCCCTTCCAAGGCCCTACGCCAAGCGATCGGGCAGTTGCTGGAATTCAACCGCAATCCCCTGGTGCGGCGTTCGGGGGATTTCATCCGTCCATCCTTTCCAGACCTGTTACGGACTGCCGAGGCGGTGATCAACCAACAGGTGATGATGCGTCAGGATGCTTATGATCGTAACCGGATATCAGTTCTGCATGGCCATGCCCGTTTCCTGGATACGCATACCCTGGAAATTCAACCCACTGACGGACGGGCTGTCACCCGTCTTGAAGCGGCCTCTTTCGTTATTGCGACCGGTTCGCGGCCCTACCGTCCCGAAGATGTGGACTTCACTCATCCGCGTATTTTCGACAGCGACACGATCCTCAGCATGACTGCCACCCCGCGTTCCGTGACCATATACGGAGCTGGGGTCATTGGGTGTGAATACGCCAGTATTTTCGGTAGCATGGGATGTAAGGTTGATCTCATTAATACCCGTTCCCAACTGTTATCGTTTTTGGATGATGAAATTGCCCATGCGCTCAGCTACCATTTGCGGGATCAAGGCGTCATCATTCGCAATAATGAAAGCTACGAAGCCGTAGAAGGAAACGC
>JAAUQA010000271.1 GCA_012032855.1 Candidatus Competibacteraceae bacterium | reverse complement strand
GTCAAACTGCCCGCCGCCTTCAATGCCGCTTGCCCGGCTTGCAGTTGCAACGCTTCGATGACTACATCCTGATTCATGACCGATAGCTTGGCTTGACCTTTTAAAGTTTGTTGCTGCAAGGTGCCGGACAGATCGGCCAGCTGCACGTTGGCCGTCAGTTGGCCGTCGGCCAGAGCACCGTCGGTATTGAGGCGAAGCGCCAGTTTGCCCGGCGCTTCCGGCCATTGCACGCCGGGATTAAGACCGCTGCCTTGCAATTCCGCCTGCCACTTAACGGTCGGTTGCCAGCTTGCATTGGCCGTGAGTTTAAGTTCACCCTCTAGTAATTTGCCGAGCACGGTCAATTGGGGTAAGGCTTGAGTCGAACCTTTCCCTTGCAACGTCCAGTCGCTCAGGGGAACGTCCGCTCCCTCCACCCGGGTATCCAGCTCAAACTGATAGTCATCCAGACTGCCGTTGACTTTGAAGGTGCGCGCGGACTTTGTACTTGAGGCGTGCCGAACCAATGGCCAGCTCAAGGATTTCCAGTCTCCGCTAGCGGTGAATTGCTGATCGGTAAAGCCGAATTCGCCCAGGACATTGAGCGCCAACTCGCCTCCATCGGACTGCAACGATAGTTTGCTCAGCTTCACTCGTTTGATCGGTTCCGGCCGCTTCTAAGGCGGCTTTTAGCGGACCTGCTTCGGTGCTGGTCAGTTTGGCTTGCAGCTGTAACTGATAATCCTTGGGGTTGCCCTTGGCGTTGAATTGCCCGGTTGGACTTTCTACCTGTGGGGGCGCAGTCAAGGGCCAAGCCAACGCCTGCCATTGCCCATCGACAGTGAAATCAAGATCCGCGAATCCCACCGTGGCAGTGGTTTTCAGCGCCAATTTTCCATTCGGATCGCGCAGGGTGAACTCCTTGATATTCACTGCTTGCTCACTGCCGGTCGCGGCGAGTTGCGCTTGTAGATTGCCAAGTTCCGGACCGCTCAGATCCGCCTTGAGTGTCGCGCGATAATCCTGGGGGTGCCTTTCACCGCCAGTTCGCCCTGCGGGCTTTGGATTTGCGGATCGCCCGTCAGGGGCCACGCCACGGCTTGCCAACGGGCGCCGATGTCCACCTTCTGTGCTACCAGATCGACATCGCCCTGAGCCGTAAAGGACAGCGGATGCTGTGAGGCTTTAAGTTCCAACCGTCCGATACGCAGCGCTTGGGTGTTACCGGACAGGTCTAAATCGGCATTGACCGGGCCGACTTCGGGCAGTTCGGTGTTAATACCGCCGGTGACCTTAAAATCCTGCAAGGTGCCCTGGGTTTCCAGCTTGGCTGCCAGCCCCGTCGCTAACTCGGGACTGAAACGAGACAGATCATCGACCGTCAAATCCAGTTTCGCCGTCCAACCCGGCTGTTGCAACACCTCGCGCGCTTCCGCAGTCAATTTCAACTCCGCCAATCCAGTGGTGGTCACTTGCACCGTCATGGTGTCGTTAAGTTCGCCTTGTACCGTGCTTTGCAGGGTTAAATCACCGAATTGCGGATGCTGTAGCACGCCGTTAAGGGCTACCGAGAGCGGATAGTCGCCGGTGGGGGTTATCCGGCCATCTGCTGTCAGACTGCCTTCGGGCGCTGCGACGGCCAGAGTCTGAATGATTAGCGTTTGGTCCCGTGTCGTGGCCTGCAGTTTGACTTGCTCAATGACAATGGGTTGTTCCGCGCCATCAGGCGTCACCTGAATATCCCTGACGTGAATGTCGCCGATATGAACCTGCACCGGCAATTCGATGTCGCTAAGGGTAAAGGGCTCTGTCTCGGACTCTTCCTCAGCGGCGGGTGGAAGCTTCAGTTCGATGCCGTCCACGCTGAGATGATCGATATGCAAGGTGGCGGACAACAATTTAGCCGGTTGCCAATCGAATTCGGCATGCTTGAGCCGGAAATCTAACTGGTCTTGTTGATAGCGCAAGGTACGGATTTCCAGCGGGCCGATGATTCGTCCTTGGATTTGTTCATAGCTGAGCGTGCCCGGCAATACCCGCTGGGCTAGTTGCAGACCCCACAGCAAGCCGGTTTCAGTGGCAACCAGAAACCCGATGCTCCCGCCTAACACTAACACCAACACCAACAAGGTCCACAGACCGTAGCGCAGCCATCTCATAGATCGGGTCCTATATTCAAGTGTAAACGCACCGTATCGCCGGGCTCATCCAGTCCCGAGGCCAAATCTACCCGCACCGGCCCCACCGGTGATAACCAGCGCAACCCAAAGCCCACGCCGGTCTTGAATTCCGGGACTTCGGTATCGAACACATCGCCGGTGTCTACGAAGGCTGCGATCCCCCACTTGTCCAAAAAGAAATACTCGTACTCCAGGCTGCCGACCAGCAGGTTTTTACCCCCGATCACGTTATCTTCGTCGTCGCGTGGACCGATACTGTCCAAGCTGTAACCCCGCACGCTGTTATCGCCACCGGTGTAGAAGCGTAACGTGGCCGGTAACCGGTCGAATTCGGACGTCCAAGTGGACCCCGCCTCGGCACGGGTGAGTAAGCGACTTTTTTTACCCACCGGCCAAATCCATTTAGTCCGCACAGCGGCCTGCACAAAAGACATATCGGACAGCAAATTCTCGTAGGCGCCCCTCAACTCAAATTGCACACTGTTGCCGCGCTTAACAAATAGACGATCTTTCGCACTGACCCGCGACAGATTGATGCTGGGAATGAGCAACACAGTGGTTTCATCGTCGCCGTCGAAGCTGAAATTTTCCCACAAATACTCCAGCGACAGTATGCTCAGCCAGGTTTCATATTGCCTTTTCTTGCTGACCCCAATCCGGGCGGTTTGGGTATCCTTGGTGTCGGAATCTTCAGCGGCCAACGAGGCGCGAAAAGAATACTGATCGGTGCGCGGATCGGTGCCAGGGATGATGTACTCACCACCGAGACTGTAGCGGATTTGTGAAGCTACCAACTCGGCCCGATAATGATGACCCCAGCGGTTGAAGTGGCGGCCATCGACGCCGGCCTTGCCGCGCACGCCGGTGTCGGTGCCGTAGCCCAGACCGAAACTGTATTTACGGGCCTTGCGCGGTGTTAACTGCACGTCAACCGGCACCGTGTAATCCTCGGCCTGTTCCAGGGGCGCATCCACTTCCACCTGATCAAAATAATCGCTACTCACCAAATCGCTTTGCAGGTCCAATAGGCGGGCGGCGTTGTAGGGATCGCCGGGTTGGAAATCCAGATAACGGCGGAGAAATTCCGGCGCAAAGGCATCGTCAGGAAACTGAATCCGACCGAATTGATACCGCTTACCGGTATCGTAATGCAGTTTGATGTCGGCCTTGTTTTCCTCTAAGCGCACTCGGATTTCGCTGACCGTCATCTTGGCATCGAAATAACCGCGTTCCGTGGCTACCCATTGCAAATCCTGCTTGAACTCCTCATAACGCGGTTGGATGAGAATCTGGCCCTTGGTAAAAGGCATGTTCTTCAGCTGTCTTTGATAAGCCCGGTCATCGGCGCCTTCACCGAGGACCTGAACATCTACATTATCAATGAGCAATGGCGGGCCTTGTTGCACTCGATAGCGGGCTACCCATTCTGAGCCGGTTAGTTCCAGACTGCTGTCAATTTCCGGTTGGTAATAGCCAAAGGGTTGCAAAGCTTGCCGAATCTCATCCGGTACGCGTTGGTGTAGCCAGCGCACGCGCGATTCTACCGGTGCCGGTTTGCCGTTAAATTCGTTGATGTCCATAAAGGCCAGCGCATTATTCAATAGCTCGTCTTGCAGTCCCTCGACAATAACCGTAACTGTCACGTCCTCTTCAGCGTAAAGCGGACTCGTTGACAGCATTAGACTAAGAAGTAACCAAGCGATGAACTGACTGTATTGGTGGTCCGAAACGACGGTAAATTTCATGGCACCTTCATGGCTCCTTAGTGTTATATGAGTAATAAACTACCCAGCGTGCTCAGTATCACCCGCCACACGCGGCAAGCTGATGAAGACCAGCAAACCACCACCGGGCCGGTCAGTCAAGGCAATATCACCGCCATGACGGCGTATAGCGGTGCGCGCGACGGCCAGCCCTAAACCCACTCCACCGGTCTCGCGATTGCGCGAGGTTTCCAAGCGAAAGAACGGAGTAAACACCTGTTCTCGTAATTCCGCTGCGATGCCCGGCCCCGGTCGCCGATGGTTACCATGATGGCGTTGTCCGCTGCGGTGAGCGCCACATCGGCTTGGTGACCGTATTTCACGGCGTTGTCGATCAGATTGGTAAACGCCCGCCGCAAACGCTGTGGGTCGCCCGATCCAAGTCAAGTGATCCGGTCCTTGATACGCCACTGATTGACCCGCATCGACGCAATCATCGCGCACCGTTTGTAATAATACCGCCAGATCAAGCGGACTGCGCGGCTTCCGCCGCCATGTCGTCGCGGGCAAAGGACAGGGTGGCGCTGAGCATGGCGTGCATTTCCTCCAGATCAGACAGCGCTTTTTGCCGCTGTTGCGGGTCGTCGATGAATTCGGTGCGCAGTTGCAAGCGGGTCAGGGCGGTGCGCAGATCGTGAGAAATCGCGGCTAGCATTTGGGTGCGGTCGTCAATCAACCGGCGCAGACGGTCTTGCATGCGGTTGAAAGCCCGCGCCGCTTGGCGCAATTCACGGGCACCGCGTTCCGGCAAGGGAGGCGCTTGGACATCGACGCCGAGCCGATCCGCCGCCGCCGCGAAACGGGTCAAGGGGCGGGTCAAACGATGGGCCGCCCAACCGCCGATCACCAGGATCAGCACTACGACGAATACGAACTGGCCGACCAGCCGGGCTCGCCAGCCGGGCGTCACCGAGTCCAGGTTGATTACGAATTCCAGCCACGCGTCATCCGTCCAACGCACCGGAACAACGATGCCTCGCCGCAACGGAAAGGCGTTTTGTCTATCTCGTTCGGCATCGTTCCAGGGACTCAAGATGCCTATCGCACCGACCCGGTCATCTAATCCGCGCAGCTCTTGTCGAAGTGTCTGTTTGATCCCTTCACTATGCGGCCAATCCCCGTCTTGGTGATATGGTTGCCCGGTCGTTAAGCGGACTTGCAGGGTTGGGCTGTTCAGCGCTCGCAATACCGGGCTATGTAATTCGGTGGGAGTAGCTTCTAGCAGTTCGACGGCGGCCACGATACGTTCCGCTTGCGCTAGCGCAAACCGGCTGAGCGAGTATTGCGCGCGATTATGGGCGTAAAACAGCCAGGTCACGATCTGGACCGCGCACAAGCACAGCACTAACAACCCAACCAGCCGCCCGGCGATGCCGCTCGGCCACAGCCGGGAACGATGTGCGTTTGCGGTACGGCAGCGCATTAGCT
>JAAUQA010000011.1 GCA_012032855.1 Candidatus Competibacteraceae bacterium | reverse complement strand
GTCTGGACTAGGCTACTTGCCGCTAACTCCGAGCTCGTTACGCAACGCCTCGGCCTGGGGTTGCTGCGCTAGCAGCCACAGCAGGTAACGGATGTCGACGCTGATATTGCGCGACAAGGCCGGATTAAAGCCGAAGTCGCCAGCGACGTTTTCCCAGACCCGATCAAAATTGATGCCGACCAGCTGGCCGCGGCCGTTGACCACGGGACTGCCCGAATTGCCGCCGCTGGTGTTTCTAGCGGCGACCATCGCCATCGGCGTACCTTTATTGGCACCGTTGTATCTGTGGGAACTCGCTAACGGCGCTCGTGTGGCGATCAACGCGGTAACTATGGCTAGTATCGTGTACGTGGCTATTTTCCCTTCGATCCTGGCCTTTATCTTTTGGAACCGGGCGGTGGCGGAACTCGGCGCCAATCGGACCGGGCAATTTTTGCATTTAATGCCCGCTTTCGGCGCTATCCAGTCTATGCTTTTCTTGGGCGAACGCTTGCATGATTTTCATGTGGCCGGTATCGGGTTAATCGCCACGGGTATTTATTTGGCGACTCGCTTTCGTCAGGAAACCGAGGGCTGATTGATTCGGCTTAGATGGCCCTAAGGCCACATTGAAACCATGCGCGACATCTCGCAGAAACAGTTCGTTCATGCGCTTTATCCCCTAACCATCAGCCACAGAGGGTTGCCCGATGGACGAGGATTTCCTGGTATCCGAACAGATAGAACGCGCCGCGCTGATTGATTTACACGCCGCCGCATCCGAATCGGTTCGTGAACAATTAGGCTTACGTCTGGAAACGATTGGAACTGCGTTGGTCTCAATCGCCACCGGAGAGCCGAGCAACATCCTACTCAATCGAACGGTGGGGCTCGGCATTGAAGCACCCGCCGAACAGGACACCATCCAAGCCGTTTTAGCCCGTTACCAAGCGGCAGGAATAAGCGACTATTATCTGCATCTCCACCCTAAAGCAAAGCCCATCGAGCTAAGGACTTGGTTGACTGAGGCAGGTTTGAAGAAGGGACGAGGATGGATGAAATTTTTGCGTGGCACTCAAGCGCCACCCCAAGCGCAAACTGATTTACGGGTGCAACGCATAGATTCTGAGCACGCCGAGGATTTCGCTCGTATCTCGGCACACTGCTTTGATTTCAGCACAGCCGCTATTCCTCTGTTTGAGTCGCTAGTCGAGCGACATGACTGGCTGTTGTACATGAGTTTCGACAACGGCAAGCCGACCGGTACAGGGGCGCTTTTCGTGCAGGACGATGTGGCTTATTTGGATTGGGGCGCGACGTTGCACGAATACCGGCAGCGAGGTGGCCAAGGTGCGGTCATGAGCCGGCGGATCAGCGACGCTATCGATCTCGGTTGCCGGCTGTTAGTGACAATGACCGGTGAGGCGGTGCCGGGCGATCCGCAACATTCCTACAAGAATATTCTGCGCGCGGGTTTCCGCCCGACATATCTGCGGGAGAACCACATTCCGGGGTAATCGAGATTTAATTTAGACCGCAAGCCATGCCGCCGCCACAAGCTGCGCCGGTTTGGCAAGGGGGTGCTTGGCCGCTGCCCAGACGGGTACTGTTGACCACATGACCGCCAGTGATGAGTTTTTTCACCGGCGTTTCGGCTGGCGTATCGCCTAGCGACATGCCCAATCGCTCGCACAACTCGCCCCATGTGAACACCGGCTTCGTTCATGCGGTGTGAGACTTCGACGACTTGGCCGTTGGCATCACAGCAATAATCGTATTTTGGCATTGTTCGGACTCCTCGTTCTAAACTAAATCAGATGACGAAATTATATCGCGCTCTTGCGCCGTCAAGCCATCATGCGATCGCCAACGAATGGATTACTGCGACGTTCGGCGCCGAAGGTGGAAACCGGACCGTGTCCCGGAATAAACTGCACGTCGTCTCCGAGCGGCCAGAGTTGTTCGCGAATGGAGCGAATGAGGGTTGCATGATCGCCGCGCGGGAAATCCGTCCGCCCGATAGAACCCTGAAACAACACGTCACCGACAATCGCCAAATGGTTTTCCGGCTGAAAGAAAATGATATGACCAGGCGTATGGCCGGGACAATGCCGTACTTCCATAGTGATATTGCCGAAGCGAACGGTATCGCCTTGCTCTAACCAACGATCCGGTTCGAATACCCGGGCACCTTCCAGACCAAAGCTGGCGGTTCTATCGGACAACAGATCGATCCAGAATTTATCCTCCCGGTGCGGACCTTCGATAGCACCCGATAGCCGCTCGGCCAGTTCCGCCACCCCACCGGCATGATCGACATGACCGTGAGTGACGAGAATCTTTTCGATTTTCGACTTCCGCTTGCTTGGCACCATCCAGGATCTGATCAAGATCGCCGCCGGGATCGACTACAGCCGCTTTACCGGTCTCCTCGCAGCAAAGCAGGGAGCAATTTTGCATAAACTGGGTAACTGGGATAATGAAGGCTTTCATAATTTCGACAGTTGGTATGACATAGAAAAATTCCAAACAAAACCTTAACAGGCTATAAGCATTGAACGCATTACAGCATACCATCGCTCAGCCGATTCCCACTATCTCGACCAGCCCCTGAACCGCTATGAATATGTTCACTGCCTCTATTTTTTTGGGGCTGGCGACCGTCTTTTTGCTGTAAATCCATCCAAATAGTTCTCCAGCAGTGAATCCGCCACCTCCTGCACCGAGCGCCCGCCACTGGTGGCCTGCAGTTTTTGATCAAGACCCAGGATGCACACACCATGCACTCCGCTCCAAAGCGCCTGTGCTGCCAGTTCGAGCTGAGCTTCAGAGCGCTGTCCTGCCAAGTGTTGCAAATGATCCTGCACCAAGGCGAACATCCGCGCGACTCGCTCTTTGAAGGAATCCGGCACCGATTCGCCCTCCGGCATGCGGTGTTCGAAAATCATCTTCCAGCGATGACTGTGTGTAACAGCGTATTCAATGTACGCTCTACCGAGTGCCAAAATGCACTTGCGAGGAGATAATTGAGGGTCGCTGACCGCTGCTTTGAGCGCTTCGAACAGCTCGTCCAGGGTCCGTTCATTGACTTGTGCGATCAGATCATCCAAATTGCGAAATACGAGATAAAGACTGCCCACCGTGTAGCCGATGCGCGAGCGATTTTGCGGGCACTCAATCCCGCCAGACCGCGTTCGACAACGATGGATTCGGCAGCTTGTAACGCCATTTCTCGGATTTCTTCCCGGCTGTGATCATTACGTCTACCCATGACGCGCAATTACCAAAATATTAAGCATATTTATTGTTTTATAAAACTCGTGGACAAAAAAAATCGAGAAAATCTTGAAATTTGGATACAGGGAGGACTATATTTCCCAAAAATATTGCTTAACAACAACTCTTGCTGGAACAATTTTGACATAAGCATAATCAAATCGTGAAGAGTGCAAGCTCAACCAGTAGATATTTGTGATGGTTTTGCAAAACCACTTGATCATTCGAAAATATAAAATATCGGCTGTAATCTGCTAACAAAAATGCCGATTTGAAGATTTTTCAATGAGTGACCCTCCATAGTATCGTTTAGCGCTCTCCCCGTTGCTACAAGCACTGTGCATCGACGAAGCGTTACAGGCATTGAAAAACCCTAACCCATCCCCATATCCATACCCTATTTCCCGTTTTTGTATTTCACCTGAAGAGGTAATGAAGAAGTCACATGAAATCACGCAGAATACTGTCCGTCGACTTAAGCAAACTGAGCTTAGATGAGTTGAAAGCACTGATTTCCAGAGCTCAAGAAGTAATGGCGACACGCCAATTCGAAGAAGGACTTTCGCAAGCTATCCACGAATATAAGGCGCGGGACCCAAGGCTTATCCGTTTCTAAACTCCGGTTCCGTTCTCTGTCACGTTCTTTCCTGTCGTAGAACCCAACGCTCGGTGAAACGCGACCCGCCTTGTCGCTTCGTATTGTTCAACAAACCCTATGGGGTGTTGAGCCAATTCACCGATTCGCAAAACCGTCCCACGCTGGCCGATTATCTGCCTATTCCCGCGGTTTATCCGGCCGGGCGCTTGGATCTTGACAGTGAAGGCTTGTTGCTACTGACCGGGCAAGGCCCGTTACAGGCGCGCATCAGTCATCCTCGCCATAAACTAAGCAAAACCTATTGGGTGCAGGTGGAAGGTATTCCGATTGCCGATTCATTAGCGCGCTTACGTCATGGCGTTGAACTGCGAGATGGCGTTACAGCTCCAGCCGAAGTACAGCGCATTGATCAACCGAAGCGGGTTTGGTCACGCAACCCACCGATTCGCTATCGCGCAACCATACCCACCTGTTGGCTCGAATTGAGCATACGCGAAGGGCGCAATCGACAGGTACGACGCATGACCGCTGCGGTGGGTCATCCCACCTTGCGACTTATCCGTTACCGAATCGGACCCTGGACGCTGGATGATCTCGCGCCTGGACAGTGGCGAACGCTACCGTCCGACGAAGCTTACTCATTGCTTGAGGGGCGAAAAAGACGCCAGTTCGAGACGCCAGCGAGCGTTGATGCCGATTCCCATGTGTCATTGATTCGTAACATGAACTAAGCTTGAAACCAATCGGCATACCGATTGCTGCATCTACCGTGAGTCGTTCACATCGAAAAATCACCAACAGGGGCAAGCAAGCCCCTAAAACAATATGTCTGTAATCCATGAGTCAATCAGCACTTGCCTTGGAAGTTGAAGATATTCATAAGCAATTCGGCCCACTCGAAGTGCTCAAGGGAATTTCTTTTACCGCCCCGGAAGGGGGTGTTACCTCTATTCTCGGTTCGTCCGGTTCCGGCAAAAGCACCTTGCTGCGCTGCATAAATCTGCTCGAAACGCCGGATGTCGGCACCGTAAAGGTGCATGGCGAAACCATTCGTATGCGTCAGAACCGGCGCGGCAAAAGAATCCCCGAACAGCCTAAACAAGTGGAACGCATTCGCTCCCGACTGGCTATGGTCTTTCAAAGCTTTAATCTCTGGGCGCACATGACGGTGTTGCAGAACATCATCGAAGCGCCTATCCATGTGCTTAAAGTGCCTCGCAAAGAGGCGATTGAGCGAGCCGAAAAGTTATTGCACAAAGTCGGCATGTACGAACGGCGGGATTATTATCCCACCCACATCTCCGGCGGACAGCAGCAACGCGCCGCAATCGCTCGGGCTTTGGCCATGGAACCTGAAGTGATGTTGTTCGACGAACCCACTTCCGCACTGGATCCTGAATTGGTCGGCGAGGTGCTGAAAGTGATGCGCGATTTAGCCAGCGAAGGGCGGACTATGGTGGTTGTGACCCATGAAGTTGGGTTTGCCCGCGAAGTGTCCTCCCAAGTGCTGTTTTTGCATCAAGGCCGGGTTGAGGAAAGCGGATCGCCCGCTCAAGTGCTGGAAAATCCGAATTCTGAACGCTGTCGACAGTTCTTATCGGGTATTTTGAAGTAACTACATTTCTATCTTCAATTGACTGTAATTTGCAATTTCTGTGAGGAGAATGATTGATGAAAGCCAAACTATTTACCGTCGGCCTACTACTAGTCGCGCTATTAGGGTCCAACGGCGTTATGGCCAAAGAATGGACCAAGGCCCGTATCGGCGTGGAAGGCGCTTATCCACCATTCAGTTATGTCGATCCGGATGGTAATTTGGGGGGATTCGATATCGATATCGCTAATGCCCTGTGCAAGGCCATGAATATTGAATGCCAGCTGATTAAATCCGATTGGGACGGACTCATCCCGTCGCTGTCGGCACGCAAGTTCGACGCCATCATTGCGTCGATGTCGATTACCGAAGAACGCAAAAAGGCCGTCGACTTCTCTAACAAGTATTATCAAACGCCAGCCAGGTTCGTGCGCCAGAAAGAATCCAGCCACGAAATCACCTCGGATAGCCTGAAAGGCAAAACCGTAGGCGTGCAACGGGCGACGATCCATGACAGTTATTTGACTGACAATCATGGAGATATTGTTGAAATCAAACGCTACGGTAGTTTGGACGAGGCTTATTTGGACATGGCCTCGGGCCGTTTGGATCTGCTGTTGGCCGACTCCGTGCCGGTGCTGGACGGTTTCCTGAAAACCGATGAAGGGAAAAATTTCGAGTTCGTTGGCCCTGAGTTGCGCGAAACCAAGTGGTTTGGTGAAGGCGTCGGCATTGCTTTACGCAAAGGCGATGACGAACTGCGCGAGATGTTTAATAAAGCCATTGAGGCCATTCGGGCCGACGGCACCTATAAGACCATTCAGGATAAATACTTCGATTTCGACGTCTTCGGCGAATAGCATCCCATGTTTCGGATAATCATCGGTTGGCCGGATAGGGGATAAGGCCGTGTTCGATCTGCAAGGTTATGGTCTGAGCGTCCTATCCGGCGCGGTGTTGACTATTCAGGTTGCGTTGCTGTCTCTGTTCATCGCCGTCCTGTTAGGTATGCTGGGCGCTTTGGGCAAGTTATCCCAATCCCGCACCGCCCGACTTAGCGCTACGGTTTACACCACCGTCATTCGCGGGGTTCCCGATTTGGTGTTGATGCTGTTGATCTTTTTCGGCGGCCAACTCCTGATCAATCGGATTGCGGAGGCGGTCAATTATGAAGATTATAATCGATATCAATCCCGTTTACTGCCGGGGGTAGTGACGATCGGATTTTATTTTCGGCGCTTACATGACCGAAACGTTTCGCGGCGCCATTATGGCCGTGCCGCAGGGTCAATTAGAAGCGGGTCACGCTTATGGCATGACCCGCTCGCAGGTGTTTCGGCGGATTCTGCTGCCACAAATGATTCGCCACGCGTTACCCGGCTTTGGTAATAACTGGTTGGTGTTACTAAAAACGACGGCGCTGGTATCGGTCATCGGCTTGGACGATATGGTGCGCAAAGCTACTCTGGCTGCCGGAGCGACCCGCTTGCCGTTCACCTTCTACTGCATGGTGGCGTTTGGGTTTCTGGTGTTCACCACGATATCGGTACTGTTGTTGCGCTGGGCCGAGCGACGTTACAGCATGGGATTTCAGCAGGAATAGCACATGGACTTTTCCATCATTACCGAGAATATCGGGCTGTATTTCGAAGGCTTATGGCTGACAATGCAGTTAGTCGCGCTCTCCCTGATGCTGGGCTTGGGACTGGCCGTACCGTTTGCGTTTATGGCCAATTCGCGCAATTGGCTATTAAGCGGCCCGGTGTTCTGCTTCAGTTACTTTTTTCGCGGCACGCCGTTGCTGGTACAGATGTTTATGCTATATTACGGTGCCGGTCAATTTGAGTTCATTCGCGACGGTTTGCTGTGGCCGATTCTCCGAGAAGCGTATTGGTGCGCACTGATTGCGTTCACCTTGAACACGGCGGCGTATACTACGGAGATTCTGCGCGGCGCGATCAAAGCGACGCCGATCGGGGAAATCGAGGCCGCCAAAGCGTGTGGGATGTCTTATTTTCTGATGATCCGCCGCATTGTTCTGCCCAGCGCGTTTCGCCGGGCATTGCCTGCTTACGGCAACGAAGTGATTTTCATGTTGCACGGCAGTTCATTGGCCAGCGTGATCACCCTGATCGACATCACCGGGGCGGCGCGGATCATCAATTCCCGGTATTACACACCTTATGAAGCCTTCCTGACCGCTGCGGCTTTTTATCTGGTGCTGACATTCGTGATCGTGTTCCTGTTCAAACAAGTTGAACGCCGTTGGTTCGCCCATCTGCGCCCACGGGAAATCAACCCCTCTTCATCCGTTTAGCGAACCCAGCAGGAAATCCGTCATTAACGCTAACGCTCGCTCATAATGCTCGCCCTGATAAATGTCGAAATGGCCGATCGGAAATCGGTGCACTTCGACTTTATCGCCACCGCGTTCTGCTACTTTAAATGCTGCACTGGTTGGGGCTACCGCATCTTGCTCGCAGATTAACATCAGCAACGGGCAATGCAATTGGGACGCAACGCTGACTGGTCGATACAATGGGACTGCCAATGCCGTCCGTGCACTGATCTCATTAATAAAGCCATCGGGCGTGATGGCTGAAAAGCCAGGCAATGCATCCGGCGTGCTCATAAACGCCAACTTGCCCGGCTCAGCGACAATCGGCAAACGCCGGCCTTGTTTACCGAATAGCCCGGCGCTCAAATCGAGCAGAGCGTGTCCTGTCATCCGCGTCACGGCTCCCAAGCCAGCATAACGCACCGCAGCGATAAACGCCGCCAATCCATCCATCATCGGACATTGCGCCACGATAGCGGCCACGCGACCATCACGGACACCCGCAACCAGGGCATGTCCGCCGCCGAATGACGTACCCCAAACCGCAATCCGGTCGGGATCCACACCGTCCAGTTGCCTGGCCGCTGCCAATGCCGCCGCCCAATCTTGCAATTGTTGATTGATCGCGAACAGCTGCCTCGGCTCACCACCGCTTTTACCGAAATGGCGATAATCGAAAATGAGCGTATCCAGGCCCACTTCCGCAAAGCGCTGAGCATAACGTTCCAGGGAACAATCACGAGTCAATCCAAAACCGTGCCCCATCACCACACAGGCGCCGACTGAGCACCGGAGCGAAAGTGCCAAGCCTGACAAGTCGTGTCTCCACTAGGAAAGCTGATGTCGCGCCGTTCAACCCCACTCATCACTGTTGCCCTGCCGTTTATATGATGGCTGCAAAGCATAACACAGCGTGGCACAGGATCATTTGGCCGGTGAACTCATAAATCTGCAGACGGTCTACCCGACGGACATCTGCGCATAACGAATGAACATGCACTGGCGAAACAACGAACAAACATATGGATGGGTAGCGGTTCTGTTCCACTGGGTTGTGACGCTCGTGGTTCTTGGTCTATTCACTTTAGGGTTATGGATGGTCGACCTGACCTATTACGATCCCTGGTATCGGCGCGGCCCGGATATTCACAAAAGCATCGGCATACTGCTGTTTCTGACCGTGCTGCTGCGTCTCGCTTGGCGCTTGCTGAATCCGCGCCCGCTTCCCTTGCCACAACATTCGCAGTTAGAACAGCGGCTTGCCGGTATCGCCCATGTCGCACTTTACGGGCTACTCATTGCGGTCATGATGACCGGCTATCTGATTTCCACAGCCGATGGCAAACCGGTCGAGGTGTTCGGGCTGTTCTCCGTGCCGGCCAGCATCACCTCGATAGAACAACAGGAAGACATTGCCGGCGATATTCACTGGTGGTTGGCCGTGACGCTGATCTCGTTAGCGGCGCTTCACGCACTGGCCGCCTTGAAACATCATTCTCTGGACCGCGACCACACATTGCTCCGTATGCTGGGTCGTGTTCCTTCCGACCCTTAAATTCCAATTCAAAGGAGAAATATGTTATGCATCGATTCACTGTCGCTCTCGTTTTGTCTTTGAGCCTGACAATGCTGCTGCCCGGCTCAGCAACAGCGGAAGATTTTCTGATCGACACCAAAGGGTCTCACGCCTTTATTCAATTCAAGATCAAACATCTCGGTTATAGCTGGCTATATGGGCGCTTTAATGACTTTTCCGGTAATTTCAGTTATGACGAGAGCAATCCGGAAACAGCGAAAGTCGAGGTGATCATCAAAACCGCCAGTGTCGATTCCAATCATGCCGAGCGCGACAAGCATTTGCGTAACAGTGATTTCCTGAATGTCGATGAGCATCCCGAGGCCCGTTTCGTGTCTACCGGGTTTGCCGAGAGTGGGAACAATAAAGCCGAACTGACAGGCGATTTGACCTTGAACGGCGTCACCCGTCCGGTGACTATCGACGTCGAGCATATCGGTCATGGCCCGGACCCGTGGGGCGGCTATCGGCGCGGTTTTTTCGGCACTACAATGCTGAAGCTTGCCGATTTCGGCATCAATTATGATTTGGGTCCCGCCTCGACCGAAGTCGAAATGATTCTCTCGGTAGAAGGCATTCGGCAGTAACTTGAGTCTTCAGTGTTCAATACAGGATTAAAGTAGGGCTTTAGAGTATGATCTCTACTCGTACTCTAAGCCCTCGGTTGCCGCAATGCGCCACCTGAAAATAGTTCACAGCACGACCTATCAATACAACGAAATCGTCACCCTGCAGCCCCACAAGCTTTTGCTGAGGCCGCGCGAGGGGCATGATATTCGCATCGAATCCTCTGAACTGGAGATTGCTCCATCCAATAAAATCAAATGGCAACGGGATGTCTACGGTAATTCCGTAGGTACGGTTGATTTTCTTGAACCGACGGACCGGTTATCGGTTTCCAGTGGAATTATATTGAAGCATTATGAAGATCAGCCGCTGGATTTTTTAGTCATGGATTATGCAGTCAACTTTCCTTTTCAATATGACCCCCAGGAGCGCATTGATCTAGGACCGTATGTCCTGCCCCTGTTTGTCAAGGATCAGCCGGCACTACAAGAATGGCTGGCGCGTTTTTGGCAACCCGGACAAGTCATGGAAACCTATGTGCTGTTGGATCAACTCAATAACGCCATCGCGCAAGAGTTCAATTATCGGATGCGCGAAGAACCCGGGGTCCAAACGCCTGCAGAGACGTTAACCAAGCAAGGTGGTTCCTGTCGAGACTATGCCACCTTGTTCATTGAAGCGTGTCGCTATCTGGGATTAGCGGCGCGTTTCGTCAGCGGTTATCTGTATTCGCCGGCTACGGTGCAGGGCGATGGTTCAACCCATGCTTGGTCGGAAGTTTATCTGCCTGGAGCCGGTTGGAAGGGGTTCGATTCCACCAGCGGCCAAGTAACCGGGCATGATCATATCGCGGTGGCCGTGCACCGCCATCCGGAGGCTATTCCGCCGGTATCAGGGGCTTTCCTTGCCACGGAGCCCCAATCACCCGCAATGCAGGTAACCGTGCAAGTCACGGAAAACTGATTCAACCGAGCATCCGCAGGCAGAAGCGCATCTAACGGCACGTTATACCTGGACTCTTTATGCACGTTCGTTCGAACACAATAGCGGGATGGGTTGTGAGGTGCCGCACCTTTCTGCTTTGGCTCATTATCGGCTTATCTGGCAACGCATCGACATTGGCTCAAATACCTACCACACCGGTTGGCGTGGATACGGTACGGCAGGAACCACTGTCGCAAACCGTACCGGTTATCGGTCGGCTGGTGGCCCCGCAAAGCGGCGAAGTCTCCGCCCGTACTGAGGGTTTGGTCGTTGAGTTTCTGGTGCGGGTTGGTGACCGTGTAGAAAAAGGTGATCCTCTGGCCGTGTTGGATCTGGATCGTCTGGAAGCCCTGGCGCTGTTGCAAGAAGCGGAGTTGAACGAATTCGAAGCGCAACGCGCCACAGAATTCGCCAGAGAAAAATTAGCGCTATTGCAATTGGAGCGACAGGCGAAACTGCGGGGTACCGCCGCCTTTAACCAATCCCAATACGACACTCAAGCACAAGAAGTCGGCGTAGCGCGCGGCAGTCGGCAAGAAATGGAAGCGCGCATCGCCCGTGGTCGAGTCAATGTAGCTCTGTTCAGAGCGCAAGTCGGGCTATGGCACCGTAAAAGCTCCGTTCGCCGGGACAGTCACTCTGCGCAATGTCAACGAAGGCGCCTGGGTACAACGCGGCGACCCGGTGGTGACCTTAATCAATGAACGCAACTTGGAGATTGAGGCTGACGTACCGGCCAGACGCTTGCTCGGCATAGCACCCGGCAACAACATTGAAGTGAGATTGGAGGACGGGAGCCTTCATCAAGCCCAAGTGCGTGCGATCATTCCGGATGAGAATCCGGCCTCGCGGACAAGGCCGGTGCGGTTCACCCCACAGTTCAGCGCTATCCTGCCGTTGGCTGCTAACCAACCCGTCACGCTGCTATTGCCGGTAGCCGCAGCAGATAACGTGGTGTCGGTTCATAAAGATGCGGTGTTGCGCCAGGGCGGAGAAGCTATTGTGTTTGTGGTTCAGGATGGCGCCGCCAATTCGCGCACAGTGCAGCTGGGCGAGGCGGTAGGCAACCGCTTCCAAGTATTGGAAGGGCTGGAACCAGGCGATGTGGTGGTCATACGGGGCAATGAACGGTTGCGACCGGGTCAGAAAGTCAGTTATCCCGATCAACCGGATACAGATCCCATTGAGCGCAAGAGCTAACCCATGAACCTGATTCGTCTGGCCATCGAACGGCCCATCGCTGTCATCTCAGCGGTGTTGATGGTGCTGATGTTCGGCTTTCTGGCCTTGCAAACCATTCCGGTGCAATTAGCCCCCGATGTGCGCAAGCCGGTGATTACCGTCAACACCTCCTGGTTTGGCGCGGCGCCTGTCGAGATCGAGCGGGAAATCATCAACCGCCAGGAGGAAGCGCTCAAGGGCTTGGAAGGACTGGAAGAAATCACCAGCTCCGCGCAGAACGGTCAGGGCGAGGTCACCTTGGAATTCCGGGTCGGCCAGAACATGGACCGCGCCTTGCTATTAGTCGCCAATCGGCTGGATCGAGTCAGCGGTTATCCGGAAGAAGCCGATGAACCGACCTTGGACACGGCCGGTTCCGAAGACAGCCCCATTGCTTGGTTTATTCTGCAACGGTTGCCGGGCAACGAGCGACCGATTCATACCTTCGGCGATTTTGCCGAAGACGCGATTCGAGAGCGGCTGGAACGGGTTCCAGGCGTGGGGCGGGTCAATGTGTTCGGCGGTAGCGAACGGGAACTGCGGGTGATTATGACCCGACGCGAATGGCCAAATCCGGCTTGACGGTTGGGGCTATCACGGAAACCTTGCGGGCCGCCAACGTCTCTCTGTCCGCCGCAACGTGGATGAAGGCAAACGCCGTTATGTGGTACGTACCGAAGGTGAACTGACCACGCCCGAAGAAGTTCGCAACGTACTGCTATTGAGCACCCGTGATCCGGTCTCCGGGCGAGCGGCGCGGGTCACAGTAGGCGATTTGGCCGAAGTGAGTTTCGGCTACAAAGAGCCCGGCGCGCGTATCCGGCAATTGGGCAGACCATCGCTGGCGGTCAATGCGGTACGCGAAACCGGTGCGAATGTGATTGAGACGATGCAGGGCTTACGCGAGGCGGTCGCTGAATTGAACCGGACCGTGCTGCCGGAACAGCAGCTGACGCTCGAACAGGTCTATGACGAAACCGTGTATATCGACTCCGCTATCGCCCTGGTGCAGCAGAATATCTATGTCGGCGGGGTGCTGGCAGCCATTATTTTGCTGCTATTCCTCCGCTCTTTGGGTGCCACGCTCATCGTATCGTTGGCAATTCCGGTGTCGGTAATCGGCGCGTTTGTCGCTATGGCCGCGATGGGCCGTTCAATCAACGTCATTTCCTTGGCGGGTATCGCGTTTGCGGTGGGCATGGTGGTGGATGCCGCCATCGTCGTGCTGGAGAACATCTACCGCCTGCGTCAACAAGGCGTACCTGTGGTAAAGGCCGCTTACGAAGGCGCTAGTCAGGTCTGGGGGGCCATTCTGGTGTCGGCACTGACCACGGTGATGGTGTTTATTCCGCTGCTGGTGCTGCAATTGGAAGTCGGACAGCTGTTCCGCGATATTGCCGTCGCTATTTCCGTCGCCGTGACCCTGTCGCTGATCGTGTCAGTCACGGTGATTCCGGCTTTGTCCAAGCGTCTATTGCGTGGACCGGTGGCGCAGGACCACAGCCAGCGCCGCTTACCAATCATTGACTCCCTGGCTCACGGGGTAACGGTAGCCGTGGTCGGGTTTACCGAGCTGGTGGCGCGTAACCGAGTACTGGCGATCGGAGTCGTGGCTCTAGTTTCTGCGCTGGCGGTGGTGACCACCTGGGCACTGTTACCCAAGTTGGAATATTTACCCGAGGGCAATCGCAATTTGGTGTTCGGTATCGTGTTGCCGCCCCCAGGCTATAACCTGGATACCACTACGGCCATCGCCGAAGATCTGGAAGCTGAAGTGCGCCCGTTCTGGGCCAGCGAGACTGGTCCAGAGTCGGCACCAGGAGAACCACCCAAGATCAAGCATTTTTTCTTTGTCGCTACCCGTAGTCGCACGTTTCTCGGTGCTTCATCAATCGAGCCGACTCGGGCCGGTGCATTGATTCCGGTTCTGCAACAGCCGGTTTTCAAGGAACCCGGCACCTTCGGTTTCATCACCCAGCCGTCGATATTCGGACGGGGTATCGGCGGAGGACGCTCGGTCAACTTGGATATTTCCGGCCCTGATTTGGAAGAGGTTTTGCAAGTCGCGCAGCGTGCTGCCGGCAAGGTCGGACAGGTGTTGCCTAGAAATGAAGGCCATCAATTACGCCCTCAACCCGGTTTAGAACTGGGTGCGCCGGAAGTGCGGGTGGTGCCGGATCGCCTACGCCTCGCTGACAGCGGCGTTACCGCACGGGAGTTGGGTTTGACGGTAGATGCCTTCAACGACGGTCTGCGAGTAGCGGAAATCACCGTGGACGGCAAACGGATTGATCTCATGTTGATGGGACCGGAACAGCACATACTGGAAACCCAAGGGATTTCGTATTTACCCGTGGTGACCCCGGATGGCACTATCGTGCCGGCCCGTTCCTTGGCAGACATCGAAATTACCGCAGGGCCTACCGAGATTCGTCACCGGGAACGGGTGCGTACCGTAACCCTGGAAATCAGACCAGCTCCCGGTATCGCGTTGGAGAGCGCTATGGACATCATTCAGGAGCAGGTCATGGTGTCCTTGAAAGCAGAAGGATTGCCGAATCAGGTGAGTTTGTCGCTATCCGGTACTGCCGATCAGTTGACCGAGACCTGGAATGCGATGGTGTGGCAATTGCTGGTTGCTATCGTCATCGTTTATCTGGTGATGGCGGTGTTGTTCGAGAGCTTTTTATATCCGCTGATCATCCTATTTTCAGTGCCTTTGGCGACCGCCGGCGCGGTATTAGGACTGGCTTTGCTTAACGTATTCACCTTCCAGCCGCTGGACATGCTGACCCTGTTGGGTTTCGTGATTCTGATCGGCATTGTGGTCAACAACGCCATCCTGCTAGTGCATCAGACGCTGTACAACTTGCGGGATGGCAAAATGGATGTAGTGACCGCCATCCAAGAAGCAACCCGTAATCGCATTCGCCCGATTTTCATGTCGACCTTGACTTCGGTGTTCGGGATGTTGCCGCTGGTGTTGTTTCCCGGCGCGGGTTCAGAACTTTATCGGGGACTGGGGTCTGTAGTGGTGGGCGGCTTGTCACTGTCCGCCCTGTTGACGTTAGCGATTATCCCGCCCTTACTCTCGGTGTTTCTGAAAAGCAAAGAAGTCGTCGATCACTGGGTCGATGTATCGGTCCACGAGTCGCCCGGTGGAGCTGGAGCTCCCTCAGCATAACGCCCGGAAACTCCGCCGACGGCGATCAAACCATCGGCGTCAAGCGAAATGAAATCTCAGGCTTCTCCTCGGGCCGGATAATCCTTTGCGATCACGAAATCCACCGCAGACAATACCTCGCTAAACGCGGGCCGGGCGAAAGGCATGGTTTGCACCGCCGCTGCGTATAAAGTGCCATCCGGTCGCACCAGAAACAAACCCGGTTCGTTGAACAGCGCCGGTTCTTCAATACCTATTGAGGTCATGCCACGACTAGTGGAGATGTAAAGGCCCCATTCCCTGGCCGTATCTATATTCAGATCGTAACCGACAGTTAGTCCATTCAATCCCCACTCCTGTTGTGCACGACGGGCGCGTTCTTCCACATCGCTGCTGATGGCGATGGCTTCAACCCCTCGCGTTTGAAATTCCGGCAGTCGACGATCTAGATCACGTAAGTAAGGTTTACAGATGGGGCAATGCAAACCTCGGTAAAAGACCACCAGGGTGAAGTGCGTCGGTTGTTGATCAGCGAGTGTCCACTCACCACCCTGTACCGTGGGTACAGTCAGTTCAGGCACCGGTTGACGGGGAATGAGGCTCATTCACGTTCTCCTTTGCTGGATGGGATGAAGTCGGCTAACGTTTGTTTTCAATGGTTGTTGACAATTAAATATTTTCAGAGTAAGGAACCTATCAGGTTCGCTCCTGTATTCAGCTAAACTGTAAATAACCATTCGGAATGGTTGCCTTTCGCTAAAGTATTATCATTTTAGTTGCCGGGTGAGACAAACTGACTATCTGCATAGCACTGAACTGGAGAGTGAGGTGACATCAGGGTATCGTGATGCACACTATTACATTTACAAACCACAGCCATACCTTCACACGGCCTTCTAGTTGGCTAACAAAGTTAGCTGTGCTTGTTTTCTGTTTATGCATCACCATCAGCCCCGTTTTTGGTGGCCAAGCAACTCTGGCCTGGGACGCGAATAACGAGTCTAATCTGGGAGGTTACCGGCTTTATTTGGGTAAGAGTAGTCGAAACTACACCTCCAACATCAATATCGGCTTGCAGACCAGTTACACCGTATCGAACTTACAAGAAGGTCAAACCTATTTCTTCGCGGTCACTGCCTACGACACATCTGGGACCATAGAGAGCAATTATTCCAACGAAGTCAGCAAAACTATAGCTGCACCTGTTGTTCTTGACACTGACTTTACTGCCAGCCCGAGGAACGGAGAAGCGCCTCTAGTAGTCCATTTTGCCGACTCCTCAACCGGAATAACTGGTGACGGCATCAGCTGGGAATGGAATTTTGGAGATGGCTCCATAGGGAATGGTCAAACCACTAGTCATACCTACCAAAACCCCGGTAATTACTCTGTCTCCTTAACGGTAAAAGGCCCTCACGGCTCAGACACCGAAACTAAAACCGGTTACATCAACATCTCCGATCCTTTAGACGACGGCCCCATTATTCCAGAACCTGTCACTGACGGCCAGGTAGGCGTGTTCCGCAACGGCACCTGGTTCTTGGACTTCAATGGCAATGGCTTATGGGACGGATGTATCCAGGACGGTGGTCAGGATGCCTGCCTGTTCAAACAGCTTCGGTGCCCTGGTGATCTGCCGGTGGCTGGCGACTGGAATGGTAACAATACCGCTAAAGTCGGCGTTTACCGCAAAGGGTCCTGGTTCTTGGACTTCAACGGCAACGACCAATGGGATGGTTGCGCCCAGGATGGTGGTCAGGATGCCTGCCTGTTTAACAGCTTCGGTGCGCCTAACGATTTGCCCGTGGCCGGCGATTGGAACGGTGACGGTATGGACGCGGTGGGCGTCTACCGCGACGGCACCTGGTTCTTGGACACCAATGGCAATGGCCTATGGGACGGCTGTATCCAGGACGGTGGTCAGGATGCCTGCTTGTTCAACAGCTTCGGCGC
>JAAUQA010000270.1 GCA_012032855.1 Candidatus Competibacteraceae bacterium | reverse complement strand
AAGCATATATCCGATTCAGGCAACCCTCAAGTACGCAGGGCGATCAAGCTTGCTGGCGCGAGAAAAATAGTGGCTACTGTTTAATATATTATACAGACCCCACAATACACGCCTTATCAAGCGTGACGATTGTTGCGTTTGACGCAACAATGCGTACTCTTTTTAAGGATTTATCAAACCCCAGCATTCCACTAAGTTATTTCCCTGTTGGAAAATACAAGTGGAGATAAACCATGGTTCAAATAAGACAAGCTGATGATCGAGGCCATGCGCAATTCAGCTGGCTCAATAGCTATCACACCTTCTCATTCGGTGAGTATTACGATCCCGCATACATGGGACTTTCGAATCTGCGGGTGATCAATGACGATACCGTTGCGCCGGGAGGTGGCTTCGCCACCCACGGGCACCGGGATATGGAAATCGTCAGCTATGTGCTGGAAGGTGCTCTGGAACATAAAGACAGCATGGGTAACGGCTCGGTGATTCGACCGGGTGATGTGCAGCGCATGAGTGCGGTACCGGGGTCATGCACAGCGAGTTCAACCGTTCCAAGGAAAAGCCGGTGCATTTTCTGCAAATCTGGTTGCAACCCAACACGATGGGCGTGGAACCGGGCTATGCGGAACGGCACTTCTCAGTAGAAGACGTCGTGGGCGTTTGGTGTTATTGGTCTCCCCCGATGGCCGAGACGGCTCGTTGCAAGCGCATCATGATGGTTTTTTGTACGGCACCTTGCTCGAAGCAGGCGAGGAGGTACAACACGAACTCGCTCCCGGGCGTAAGGCGTATGTTCATGTTGCGCGGGGTAACGTCACCGTTAACGGGCAACCGCTTGGTAGCGGCGACGGCGCGAAGATCGAAGATACCCGTCGAGCTCACTTTGAGGGATTGAGTAGTGCCGAGGTGTTGTTATTCGATCTGTGCTAAATCGCCTTTTTCGTATAAAACCCTGAGGTTGCGGAGCACAACTCGGCGACCTCAGATATAGCATACCTGCGCTTCCTCAACGGGGAGAGGAGTTCTACGAATTTACCCTGCAAGCAATGGTCTATAATCGCAGCAATCCAGGCGCCCAACTTGTCTTTGGATACGACATGCATGAACAACCCCCCTAATACCATCAAATTAAGCGCTAGAAAAACAATGAGAAAATACTTTATATGGTTGTGTCTGGTAATTATCCCCGGAATTGTTTTTGCCGATGCGGACGGTCCCGACTACTGGGAAGTGCGTGATGTCGCTGCCGATGATGTGCTGAACATTCGCGCGGCAGCGGATTGGCGTTCGCAAAAGGTGGGAGAGATTCCTGCCACTGGCCGTTGTATTAAGAATCTCGGCTGTGTCGGCGGCCTTACTTTAGAGGAGTTCAGTGCTCTTTCGGATGCCGAACAGCAGCAAATACTAAAAAAACGCCCCCGCTGGTGTGAAATCGAATATCACGGCGTCCGGGGCTGGGTTGCCGGACGTTATCTGCGGGAAGGTGAAAATCCCTGCGATTAGTGAACGAATGGGTTGGTAATAACCGATGTAAAATCCGCTATCCGATTGAGTTAAGCGCATCATGTTTAGTAAGATGCTTACGTCTAAGGGAATTGCACGTTCTATTTCCCACTATTTTACTGCGGTAATGGCCCCACCCATTACTGAACACGATTAACCGGTATGAGCCAACACTAGCCAAGGGTACACATATGGCCCACAGCGCAGCATTATCCTCAGAACAATATAATTACGACATCGTTCGCAAATTCACCATCATGGCCCTGGTCTGGGGATTGGTGGGTATGGGAGCCGGTCTTTACATCGCCTTGGAGCTGGCCTACCCCCTCCTCAACTATGATCTACCGGGTATTACCTTTGGTCGGCTCCGACCGGTTCACACCACGATGGTCATCTTCGGCTTCGGCGGTAACGCCTTATTCGCGACCTCTTATTATGTTGTGCAACGGACCTGTCAGGCACCCTTAGCGCATCCTTGGTTGGCAGAATTCACTTTCTGGGGTTGGCAAGCCGGTGTCGGACTAGGTGCCGTGACCTACATGCTCGGCATGACCCAGGGTCGTGAATACGCTGAATTCGTATGGCCGTTGGATATTGCCATCACCCTGGTTTGGGTATGCTATCTGTGGGTTTATGTACGCACCCTGCATCGCCGCAATCAGCCCCATATTTACGTAGCGAACTGGTTTTATCTGGCGTTCATCCTGACGGTCGCCATTCTGCATGTATTCAATAATCTGGTGGTGCCGGTCAGCCTGTTTGATTCCTACAGCCTGTTCGCCGGCGTTCAGGATGCGATGACTCAGTGGTGGTACGGCCATAACGCGGTCGGTTTCTTCCTGACTGCTGCCTTCCTGGGCATGATGTATTACTTCATACCCAAGCAGGCAGGGCGACCGATCTACTCGTATCGCCTATCCATCATCCATTTCTGGGCGTTGATTTTCCTTTACATGTGGGCGGGCGGGCATCACCTACATTGGACAGCGTTGCCGGATTGGGTGTCTTCCCTGTCCGCCGCGTTTTCGATCTTGCTGCTATTGCCGTCTTGGGGTGGGATGATCAACGGCGTTATGACGCTGTCAGGCGCTTGGGACAAATTACGTTCCGATCCCATCATGTTGTTCCTGATCGTGTCGCTGTCTTTCTACGGCATGTCCACCTTCGAGGGACCGCTGATGTCGCTCAAGAGCGTCAATGCCTTGTCCCATTACACCGACTGGACCATCGGCCATGTGCATTCCGGCGCGCTGGGCTGGGTGGCATTGATCGTGTTCGGCTCCTTCTATCATCTGATACCCCGGCTCTGGAATACCCGGATTTACGACCAAGGGTTGATTTATGTGCATTTCTGGTTAGCGACCATCGGCATCGTGCTGTATATCACCGCCATGTGGGTGGCGGGCATCGGTCAGGGCTTGATGCTGCGTGGCTTCGACCAATATGGCAATCTGTCCTACACCTTCATCGAAACCGTAGAGTTTCTGCACACCCCTTACGTCTGGCGCGCTATCGGTGGTGCCTGCTTCCTGGCGGGTTATCTGGTGATGGTCTACAACATTGCCATGACCATCATTGTCGCTAAACGCGAAGAGGCAGCGCTGGAAGCTAAACTCGCTGCTAAGTTAGCCCGTACCTGATCCGGCTGGAGAATTCGCATGAGACATGAACATATCGAAACCAATTCCGGCCTGATGATTTTGTTGATTTTGACCATAGTCAGCATCGGTGGCTTGGTCGAAATCGTCCCGCTGTTTTATATCAACGAAACGGTGGAAGAAGTTGAGGGCGTCCGCCCCTATACACCTTTGGAACTGCGGGGTCGGGATATTTACGTTCGCGAAGGGTGCTATCTGTGTCATTCGCAGCAAATCCGTCCGTTCCGCGATGAATGGCTGCGCTACGGCCATTATTCACTGGCGGCGGAGTCGCAATACGATCACCCCTTCCAATGGGGTTCTAAGCGAACCGGCCCTGATCTGGCGCGGGTCGGCAACAAGTATTCCAATGAGTGGCATGTGCAACATCTAGTGGCGCCCCGCTCGGTAGTGCCCCAATCCATCATGCCTAACTACCCTTGGCTGTTAGAGAATGATCTGGATTATTCCGATGTCTCCACGCGCTTATGGGCTTTGCGCAAAACCGGCGTGCCCTACTCCCTGACCGAGGAGGAATACTCGGCCAACGTCGTGACTTACGGTAAAGATATCGCCGACAGCTTGGATGTTACTAAGGCCGAGGAAAGCTTATTGAAACAGGCGCGGAATGATTATGACGGCCTCCCCAATCGCATCACTGAGATGGAAGCGCTGGTCGCCTATCTGCAAGTGCTCGGTACGATGGTGGACTTCAGCCAATACGACGAAGGCTATTTCGTCGAATTCCGTTAACCGGCGAGCGAGGTAACACGATCATGTTCGACTGGCTACTCTGGTTCACCGATATGGGGAACAGCAAGATTTTTGCCTTGTTGCTGTTCTTTTCCACTTTTTGCGCCATCTTGATCTATGTATTCACGGGAAAACAGCGGACCCGGCGCTTGGAATCCTATAAATATATTCCTTTCGAGGACGAGTCCGCCGATACCTCTGGCCGGCCAGGTGATGGAAATGAGCGAAACGAAACAACGCACTGCAGTACAAACCACGGGCCACGCCTGGGATGGCGATTTGCAAGAGTTCAACAACCCTTTGCCGCGCTGGTGGTTGTGGTCTTTTTATGCAACAGCGGTATTCGCTGTGGTTTATTTCTTCATTTATCCATCGTGGCCGGTGGGTCGGGGTTGGTTGGAAGGCATGGCTACGATCACCTACCAAGTCGACGGACAAGAGAAAGAATCGCGTTGGAATACGCGCGCCAAGCTGCTGCATGATTTGACTGAAAGTAATGCTGCGCAGAGGCAACAGGAATACATGCAAAAAATCGCCGCAGCGGATTTCTCCACCATTCGCAATGATCCGGAAATGTTAGATTTCACCCGTTCAGTGGGTAAAGGGCTATTCGGCGACAATTGTGCCGCATGCCACGGTCGTGGTGGCCAAGGCGTCGTTGGTCTGTACCCCAATCTGGCGGATGACGACTGGTTGTGGGGCGGTTCGATGGAGCAGATTGAACATGTGCTGATCAATGGTCGCCAGGGTTTTATGCCTGCATTTAAAGAAACCCTTGATCAGGACCAACTGGATGACGTAACAGAGTATGTGCTTAGCCTGTCCGGCACGGCCAGGGTTAGCGAGTCCACAGAACGCGGTAAGCAGTTATTCCAAGGGTTCGAAGGTGGTTGTCACTACTGTCACGGTATGGACGGCAAAGGGTTGCAATCGCAGGGAGCCGCTAATCTGACCGATACCATCTGGACCATTGCTGATGTCAACGGACAAGACAACTTGGCGGATAAGCGGACGGTCGTGAAGAATCTGATCTGGAACGGGGTGTTGAACATGCGCAACATGCCGGCTTGGAATGAACGTTTACAACCGAATGACATCAAGGTGCTGGCGGTTTATGTGCATCAATTAGGCGGTGGCCAGTAATAGGGTCGCATCTTTCACTGATAGAGAGAGGCCACGAGCGATCCTGTCGAGAACCTTATCCACGAAAGACTGTGTCTTGTTGAGAGCTGGGTGATTTTTAGCCGCGGCGGTCGGTCTTTTCGCCCTGTCGGGCTCCGTGCTCAACGGTGCCCAGCGTTTTAACAAAGCCAGTAATTGTTCTTTACGGAAAGGCTTGCTCAGGAAATCATCCATCCCCATCGCCAAGCAGTGTTCCCGGTCTCCAGTCATCGCGTTGGCGGTCAATGCGATGACTGGCAGACGGGGCGCTTTACTTTGCACTTCACGAGCACGGATTG
>JAAUQA010000269.1 GCA_012032855.1 Candidatus Competibacteraceae bacterium | reverse complement strand
GACGAATTTCCAAGGTGGATAAGGATCCATCGGAATAATGATCTTTGCAGCGATAGCGGCAGGGTTTCCCGACATAATGGCCAGGATCATCATCAACGCCGACAGCAGCTTCATTCTTGAAAACTCCATTCAACCGGGTGAATCGGCTGTCAACGCCTTGCCGACTAGATTCTTTGAGTCTGGTGCTAGTTCAAGTGCTAATGCTGCGGCTTGGCCTTCCGGCGACATTTTTTTCCACGTCTTGCGCAAGATATCAATGATCTTTTCCTCATCATGTTTATGCGCGAAATCAGCGAAGTAGTGGTTCAGAAAGACTAGGCAAATAACGTCCTCCAGCGTTTGTACCTCTGGATCGCTTTTTAATTTTTCCTTTCTCAATAGCGCCTGAACCTGACGGATGGTAGTGTCGTCATAACCGACCTCGCGAAGTATTTCACTGGCGGTGTCGGCATGAAATTTCGCCAAATTCGCTCGCCATTGTTTGTAGCCCTTACGGCCTGCCGGGTATTGATCGCGTGGGATGGTCCAGCGCCGAATATGCTGGCAGCGTGCCGCCAACCGCAAAGCTTCGGATGCGGCCGGGGCGAATTGTTCGAGCTGCGCCGCCATACGTTGAGCATAGAGCAATTCTTTCGGATATTCGGTATCCCCGACCACGGTTTTATTGGGATCTTCGGCATTAGCCTGGTCGAAGCGGGCGATGGCATTATTGAAACGATTAGGATCGGTGCTCACTGAACAGGTCCTTTCAGTCGGTTATTACTCATTAATGAACTAGGCGTAGGCCGGCGGGCAAGGCCTCGCCAAACATTTGCCGTTCATCGGCTTCCTCCAGTTCAACCACTTCTTCTACCATCTCAATCCAAGACTCGGCAGCTTTGGCGGCTTTAAGCCGGGTTATTACTTCAGTGCGGGCGGCATCGTCCAGATCCCGTTCTCGATCCCCGCTGAGACGGGCCAGCATGACCGCCGCAAAAGCGGCCGGCTGAATTTTGTACCAATCCAAGCGCAAAGCTTGCTGCAACCAGTCAGCGGCTGTTTCGCGCGAGACGACATTATGCGCACTGCCATAAAACGGTACCCGCGCACCCAATCGTCCTACTGCCCACCAAGTTTGTGGCGACTCCTCCTTCCCTTTTAATCGCTGCAATAACCATTGGCCGACTTCCGTTTTGCGTTCGGCAGGCAATAACTCCAATGAGGCGGCTAACCGCACTTTGTCGTCATATCCGGGTTTCCGAGAACTTTTGCCTCTAGCTGCCTTGGACAACTTCGCTTGCGGTTTCAAGTCTTCGGCGATGTCGTTTAGCACCTGTATTTGTGCCGTTTCATCAAGCCCCCCCGCTATACGTCGCCACAAGGTCCACCACTCGGCCCAAACTTGGGCATCCTGGCTGAATTGCACGCCTTGTTCATAGAGCGACCAGATCTGTTGCACACGCCATTCATCCAACGGGTGACCGAAACCGGGTCGTAAACAGTACCCCGCCAGGTTAAACCATAATCGTTCGTGATCTACCGAGCGCCGCCGTCGCCGTGCACCTTCCCAGAACGCACCGAACAACGCCCGCAACAACGGCATCGTCCAACTGTCTCGCTTACCAAGTATCTTGTCCAAGTCAGCGCGGAGCGTTTTGATTTCCTTCGGGCCCACATCTTTTGAACGGGAACCGTATAACCGCTCAATGCGTTCCGCCGCCTCGGGGAAACGGGGATGAGCGGTTTCAAGTTCCGTCGCTTGCTCATCACCCCGCAACTGGAAAGCTAATTGCCAACGCCGGTCGGAATCGTCGGTGGCCACTGCGTTCATTTCCAAGGTGCCTACTTCAGTGAGCAGCGCGGTCAACTGTACCGGCACTTCGTCCGCACCAGCCTGTGCGCCAAGTACAGTTGCTATCGGCGGTAAAGTGCGGCAGGTTTCCGCATTGATCTCGACTAAATCACCGGGGCGGTTCACGATATCGGCGGTGGATGAGACCAAGTGAAATTGCACCGGCTCTCCAAGGCGTAGAGAAAAGGTGCGCTCGGTTAGCCTCAACTCGCGGTCTTCTTCGGTGCCACGGGGTAACAAACACACACCTTGGGTTTGGCTCTTATCGCTTTCGACTCTGAGGAAATAGCTGCGTGCCGACCCACCGCCGATGTGCAAACCCTGACCACGACGCGCCATACCGTAAGCAACTGCGCCGCGCGCAACCGCCAAATCAGGTTGGGCATTCTTTAACTGACATAATGGAGCGCCCCGCCAATCCGTTAAAATTTCCAACAAGCGGTCGGTCAGCGACTCGCTATGAAATACGCCGCCATTAAGCAATACCGTATCCGGAATCGGAATCAGATCGTCTTTCGGCGCCTGATCTCCCAACGCAGTGCGGGCAACTTGAGCGTGATAAGCGAGAAAAGCCGCGATATGACGACTAATGGCAGGATCGGCAGTGTACGGCAGGCCAAACTCCACAATGCCGCCCCGCCTGCTATGGGGACGTGCGGTACTCTCTACAATCGGTAAAAAGCCGTCCACTACCAAGGATCGGACTTCATCGCGAGAGAGTTCTGCTGAGCGGGAACCGCCGATCAAGCGTGATCCCGCGCCTAATACGGTGACTGTAGCCCGTTCCGGCGCATCCGGCGCCAGTAGCCGTTCCTTGGCCGAACGGCATTGCTGAATCAGTTGCGAAAGGCTGGCGGCGCTCAAACGCTCGCCGCCCAGCCGCTTTTCCACCGTATGGGCTAGGGTCAAATCCATATTGTCGCCGCCCAACATCAGATGATCGCCCACTCCGATCCGGGTAAATTGCGGTCCGTTTTCGGTCGCTTCGACCTGGATCAAAGTCAGATCAGTGGTGCCGCCGCCCACATCACACACCAACAGCAAGCGAGTCTCGGCCAACAGATCATCCAGTTCTCGCTGGTGACGGTGCAGCCAGTCGTAACACGCTGCCTGAGGTTCTTCCAATAAACGAGCCTGTCCTAAACCAGCCCGATGGGCTGCTTCGACGGTCAGGCTACGCGCTGCTTCATCGAAGGAGGCTGGTACGGTTAATACCAAGTCCTGTTTTTCCAGTGGTTGACGAGGAAAGCGGTGGTTCCATGCGGCCCGGATATGGGCGAGATAACCGGCGCTGGCATCGACAGGAGAAACCCGGACGACGTCTGTCGCCCCACCCCAGGGCAGAATGGGTGCAGTGCGATCTACCGCCGAATGCGATAGCCAGCTTTTTGCGCTGGCCACTAATCGTCCGGGTACTTGAGAACCCAGTACGCGTGCCCATTCTCCTAAAACGACCGGATACCCTAGATCAATCGACCAAGGGAGTTGCAGATCACTGGCGACCAATTCGCCCGCTGCCGGATGATAGCGCAGGGAAGGCAACAGCGGCCGGGCTGCCACCTCGCCGGGCGCGACCAGTTGGTCGATGGCTAGTAATTGGACTTCAGGTTCACTATCACCGGCGGTATCCGCATAGGCGACGACCGTGTGGGTAGTGCCGAGGTCGATACCGACTAGATAACGGGATTGTCTGCGTTTGCGGGCGATGATTAATCCTCCCCGCGCACATCAAATTCCACTTTCCAGGTTTCATCCCCACTACTGGGTACGGCCTCCAAACGCAATGTACCGACTTCCGTCACCGCCGCCCGCAAGCGAACCGGCACCACTTCGCCGGGCGGGCGTCCTTCAGCGGGCAGATTGGCCTCAATATCTTCCAAATCCTCAACCTCCTCCGACGACCAATCTTCCAACACCGTTCCGACCTGGTCATCACGCCGGACCGAAGAACCGAAGAAGCGGAAACGAACCGGTTCACCGACGACTAATCCGACTTCTTGCGGTGGCAAATCAGCTTCCGTACCTTCTTCCATGCCGAACGGCGCTATGCATACGCCTGAAGCGGGGGCTCCATGCCCGGTACTGCAGGCATCGCGCTTTCCACCCCCACATAGTAGGCTTTAGCAGTGCCGCCTCGAATCCGAACCCCGCCTCCGCTACGGGCGTAACCGTAATAAGCGGCGCCGCGCGCTACCGCCATATCCAGATCGGCACCTTCCAACAACCGAACAGGAGCGGCTTGTTCGGCGGCTAACCAGTTGTTAAGTACGTCCAAGGTGCGTTCGACTAATTGCCGTGCTTTGAACACGCCGCCGTTAAATAGTATCGCTGTGGGATGCAAGAAGCTGGCGTTGCTTGCTGCGTTTTCGAAACCCTGCAAATCGTGGGTGGCGCCGACTTGGCGACCGAGAAAAGCGGCCAGGTGGCGGGTAACTGCAGCATCTTGCGCATAAGGCAAGCCTAGCTTGGTCAACGCAGCGCGGGCGCGTTGTGCCGGGCGAGCCGAGGCTTCGATGTGCGGAAAAAAGCCCTCTATCAAAGTTTGAGTGACTTCATCGCGAGTCAACTCGGTACTAATCGTCCCACCGATAAGTCGGGAGCCACGACTCGGCACCACGACCGGCACTGAATCCACTGTAGTATCAAGCAGTAGCGTTTCTTTGGCCGCGCGACAGCCATGCGTCAGCGCCTGCAACTGCCACAGCTCCAGCGATGTACCCTGCGAGGCCAGCTTGGTTTTGACGACATGGGCAAGGGCCAGATCCATATTGTCTCCCCCTAACAATAGATCATCCCCTTGGATGATTGATTTCCGTCGATACCGGGGAGTCGGTTGTTTTGGCCGAAATCACGATACTTCGTTCCATCCTCCATCGGCGCTTCATTTCAATGGAGCTTCTCCCTTTCTTCCCCGTTTCCCCTATTTGGGAGCCTTCCTCATGGCCACATTCAACAAAGTGATCATTCTCGGCAATTTGACGCGCGATCCAGAACTTCGGCACGCCGGTCTGCTCGTCCGGGCTGCCCGAGGCGAACAGGTCGAGCGCCCCCCCGTCTGGGCCATGCGCCACGGCCGGACGCTGGGACCCCGAGTTTATGAAACTCCGGGCCGGCCACTCCTTCTACGAGTTCTCCGAGAACGCGCCCCTCGCCGCCGAGGCGGCATGCACGCCGCCGGACTGCGCGCTCGATCTCGGCAGCAGCGGCGCCCATGTGACCTTCGGCAACACGTCGGCCCTCGGACTGGCCGAGTTCACCCTCGAGGCGTGGGTCAGGCGAGACGGATCCGGCACCAGCGTGTCGACCGGTACGGGGGGGAGTCACTGCGATCCCGCTGGTCACGAAGGGGAGGGGGGAGGCCGACGGCAACAACCGCGACATGAACTGGTTCCTCGGACTCCGCGCGTCGGACGCGGTCCTGGTGGCGGACTTCGAGGAGGGCGCCGCGGGCAGTTCGCCCGGACAGAACCATCCCGTCGCCGGGACGACGCCGCTCGTCACCGGCGTCTGGTATCACGTCGCGGCCACCTA
>JAAUQA010000268.1 GCA_012032855.1 Candidatus Competibacteraceae bacterium | reverse complement strand
TGCGATATTCGCTTTCAGCGGGTATGGTAAACTGATGTTCAGCATAAGCGTGAAAAGAATTGCAGTTGAAAGTGCAATCCGATTACCGCTGCGATGTTGAAGCGGTTGTGCGTGCTGGAACAGAGCGGAGGGCCGGCCGAAAGGGTTTGGAAAATGCGGTGTCAAAATCATAGCCTCCGGAAAAATCCTCTTTGCGGTCCTCTTCGGTCTTGCCGAGGTCGCGTTCGAACCGGCCCAGGCGACCTCGCAGCGGCGGTAGGGGTGGAAGCCTCGATCTCCTTGACGATCTTGGAGGGCGTCCGGGTCTCAAGATTCTTGCGCTCGGCCTTCACCGGCGTGCCGACGAACATCGGCTTCGGGAATTCGAGCGGGATCTTGTCCGCGAGGGCGGAACCAGTGACAGCGGTGAAGGCGAGGGCCGAAGCCATGCCGATTCCGCTCCATTTCTTGGTGCTTGCGATGTTCATACTGGATAATTCTTCTTGGATCTTCTGTTCGGGTTTGTTGCGCGGGGGAGCGCGGGAAGTTACTGCCTTATACGACGAAATCTTCCGGCTTGAATTCCACCGTTGTTGTGCGGTTTTGGAAGCGCCAATAATTGAAGAAAGCGCATCGGCCACATCGACAGAGATCTTGACTGCATTTGACGCACTTTCCAGGACCTGTTCACGGATGATGATTTCTTCGATGTCCTTGGGATACACATTCACCCCACCCGAGATGATCATGTCTTTGAGCCGGTCTACCAGAAACAGATAGCCCTCGTCGTCCACATAACCGGCATCGCCGGTATACAGCCAGCCGTTGATGATGGCTTTTTCAGTCAGGTCGGGTCGCTTGTAATAACCCGGCATCAGCATAGGGCCTTTGCCGCAGATTTCGCCGATTTCCCCCAGCGCGCACTCCTCGCCGCTGTCGTTGACGATACGCATTTCCAGAAACGGCGGTGGTACACCCACGGAGCCGACTTTACGGATCGCGTCGTGCTTATCGAGCACAGTCATGAAGCCCTCGGTCAGCCCGTACAATTCGTAGAAACGGCCCGGAAGTTGTTCGTTCAAACGATGTTTGTGCTCCAAGTGCAGCGGCGCGCCGACATTTTGAATCATTTCTAACGATTCCAATTTGTCGGAGGCAAAGACCGGGCTGTTGAGCATCGCTATGATTTGCGACGGCACCATGACGATATGGGTGACTTTTTCCTTGGCGGTATCGGCGATGACGTCTTCCGCGGCAAAGGCTTTATGCAGAATATAAGTGCAGCCCAGATACATCCAAGGCATGAGATCTAACATCGCGCCGTTGAATACTATGGAACCAGCATGGAGCACTACACTCTCCGGTGTCATCCGCCAGCATGCCCCGAAAATCGTGCAATACATGGCGCGGATATAATGGGTATGCACGATGCCTTTAGGTGCGCCGGTGGTGCCGCTGGAGTACATGATGTTGTAGACATCGTCGTCATTCAGATCGGCGTCCGGTGGGTTGTCTTGGGAAGCGGCGGCGACGAACTCGGTATAACTACGAAAACCCTGCCGTGGTTCACCCGCGACCAGTATGAAGCGGTCCGCTTGGATTGCCGGTAAATCGCCGCGAATTCGCTCCAACGTATCGGTAAAGCCGGCATCTGCCAACACCAATACGGTATCTGAATCATTCAACAATGTAGTCAGTCCGCTGTCCTGCAACAACGGGCTGCAAGGCACGATCACAATGCCGGTTTTGGCCGCCGCCCAGTAGGCTGCCATGAGTTCGGTGCAATTCGGTAGCAGGGTGGCCATTTTGTCGCCCTTACTGAGCCCGCAAGCCAACAGGGCATTGGCCAGCGTGTTGACATAGGCGTTGAATTCACGATAAGTGAACCGTTGATCACCGCAAACGAAGGCTAAATGATTGGGCCGATAGCGGGCGTGCCGGGGCAAAAGCGAGCCGATGTTCATGAAAGTCTCCTGTCGGTAGTCGGTTTGGCCGCAGCCATTGAGTAGTGATTGTACTGCAAACCCGATTAATTATTTTCGTCCACCAAAAACTCCTACTGGCCAACATTTCGCGTACTGCGGGATACGCCAGCGGGCTCACTCGCCAGTGCTGTTGGACCATTTCCAACACGTCCAACTGTAGCAGTCGGGTCAATGCGCACTGGATTTCGAAAGCAGCCGAGGGTAATGACAAGGTGAGCGCTTGTGTCGTCAATCCGTCATGGAGCAGCACGGCTTGTAGAACGAACAGCTCGCTGTGATTGCAGGGGCTGGGCGGGGTGGGTAAGCGGATTTGCTGCCAGGGTTTAACCCAAACCGTTTCTGTGTCATGCCCGGCGTGCTCCGCCATGTCTTGGTCGGGTAACCGGCTCAAACTGTAGCGCCAGATGGCCCAGGCCACGCCGGGATTGCCACGGCTATGTGCGGCCACGTCGGTTAAAAAAGTCGATAGTTCCCGATGGTCACCCTGTTCTGCGGGAGCTGTTTCAGGGTCATCGGGTTTTCCCGGAGGAATAACAAAGTGGCCGTTATCAGCTTGCCGGAACACAATAGGCTGCATCTCGCTGTCCTCGGCCAACTGACTGAACCAAGCTTGCAAACGTTCCCCATCTAAAGCTTCCAATATCAACGGCGCTGGGAATAATGTATTGATTCCGACCGCTTTGCTCAAATAAATCCAAGCCCAACTGGAACAACCCAACACGCAACGGCCCGGCCGATGGACTAACCATTGCAAGAATTGCCGGATCAGCAATAAACCGTGCGTGTGGCGCAGATAGCACTGTTCCAATGAGGGTAACACCAGTGGGGTTGCCACGTCTTGCGGCAGATGATCGAACCAGGTGTTATTCCCGGCCAATAGATCCTCGGTGTTTGGCGGGTCCAGCAGGAACAGGTTATGCGCAGCTGCCCAGTGGTTCAGCGCCTCATGGGTGCCGCTATAAGGGGTGCCGATAACGATCTGCAGGCGTGCCGCTGAAGGGCTATCGTCCAGCCAGGATGACAAGGCTTCATCTAGGGCAGAGCGCAATACCGTCCAGTCCGGTACAGGTGCAATTCGGTCACGCAGGGAATGGGATAGATGCCGCAAGTCGGTATGCGTTGATTGGGTTTCATGTGGTTGATGTTTATTCCAAAGTTGTGCCCATAGTCCGAGCAGTCCCTTGCGCACCTCTTCCCGCGCTGAAGTCCGAGGTCGTGCAAACTGGCGATGGGGTATGTAACGCCATAGCGGTTGTTGCTCTTGTCCTGTTACGGCTGGTTTTTCTTCATGCTTGACCATACATCATCCTATCAGGAGTTACTCGATTGTAAGCTGTTATCGATTTTGCAACTTGATTCGATTATGCTCAATGGCTAGTAGCTCCCGGTGATCTGCGTCACCCCTTTTTGGTGCTAAACCGGGACTATGCCCGGGCCTGTGTGAAATTGATACGAGGAGCTTTAACTATGATGTTTCAACGTGCGGCAGCCGAATTTATCGGCACTTTTTGGTTGGTGTTGGGTGGCTGCGGCAGTGCTGTGTTGGCTGCGGCATTTCCAGATGTGGGTATCGGCTTATTAGGTGTTGCGCTCGCGTTCGGATTGACGGTGCTTACCATGGCTTATGCCATCGGTCATATCTCGGGATGTCATCTTAACCCGGCGGTGTCTGTCGGGTTGGTCACGGGTGGACGGTTTCCGGTCGGGGAGTTGCTGCCTTATGTGGTCGCACAGGTGTTAGGTGCGATAGTCGCTGCCGGAGTGCTTTATTTGATCGCCAGTGGCAAGGCAGGATTTGATATCAGCGGTGGTTTGGCATCCAATGGCTATGGTGCCCATTCTCCCGGTGGTTATTCGCTGATGGCCGCATTGGTCACGGAAATCGTTATGACCTTCATGTTTTTAATCATTATATTGGGGGCAACGGATAAACGTGCCCCAGCAGGTTTTGCGCCTATTGCGATTGGGCTAGGGCTGACCTTGATTCATTTGATCAGCATTCCGGTGACCAATACCTCGGTCAATCCGGCACGCAGTACCGGACCGGCGTTATTCGTCGGCGATTGGGCCATCGGACAACTCTGGTTGTTCTGGGTGGCACCCATCGTCGGTGCGGCTTTAGCCGGCCTGGTCTATCGCGGGTTGTTTGCCGGCGACGCCGAACAATCTTGACCTGCATTGTCGGGACGCGCCTGGGCGCGTCCCGTTTAACTCAATAAGTGCTCTATTCACCGCTGAAATGGGCGGTTCGTTTCTCCAGCAAAGCCGCAACGGCTTCCTGATGATCCCGTGTATGGTGCGCCAGAGCCTGGAAGGCAGCGGATAGTTCCAACAAGCTATCCAAACGGAGATGCTGGCCCTCACGAATCAGTTTTTTGGTCATGCGTAACGCATCGGGCGGATTAACGGCGATACGTAGGGCCAGTTTTCCGGCTTCTTCCAAGAGCTGTTCAGGGGGCACTACTTTTGATACCAGCCCCCAATCCAACGCGGTTTGCGCATCAATGGGCTCGCCGGTGAACGCCATTTCGCAAGCACGGGATAAGCCGACTGCACGAGGTAAAAACCAAGCTCCACCATCACCGGGAATAATCCCGACCTTGACAAAACTTTCGGCGAACAGTGCCGTCTCAGCGGCGATACGGATATCGCACATTAAGGCTAAATCGCAGCCGGCTCCGATAGCGGGACCGTTGACTGCTGCGAGTGTCGGGGTCTCAATGTTATAGAGCGCTAACGGGATACGTTGAATGCCGTGTCGGTAACCGGTGCGTACTTGAGTGGGACTCCCTCCGAACATCCCCTGTCGATCGCGCATATGCTTTACGTTGCCGCCCGAGGAAAATGCACTTCCTGCCCCGGTCACGATCACTACCCGGACACTCTGGTCTCGATTGATGCAAGCGACCGCAGTTTCCAGCGCTTCGATCATATCGTCTTCTGAAATGGGGTTGCGGGTTTCCGGACGATTCAGCGTCAGGGTAACGATGGTCTCATTCTGTTGATATAGTAAAGGTTCCGACATGGTGATGTGATCTCCTGCGTGAGTCCGTTGTCAGCGATAGGCAATAATCCGGATCTGGCTGTTCCAGCTACCGAATAACGGTTTTCCATCCGATTGTGCTCTTAAGGTTTTATCTGCAGGCATCGGTAACCAGGCATTCTCTGAATTGTACGACCAACCTTGCTGGGCAAACGCAAAGGCGTGTAGGTAGAATGCGTTTTCTTCCTTAGTATTGACGTTGACAAACAGCTTGAAGTCGTGCGCATCGCCTTTGACGTAATTGGTCGCGATGTAGACATAGACCAGAATTTCACGAGCGGTGTCCGGTATAGACTCCGGGATCGGATAGGTCAACTGTTCTTTATCCCCAACGGGCAGGGAACCTAACTCAACATTGACTGGAT
>JAAUQA010000267.1 GCA_012032855.1 Candidatus Competibacteraceae bacterium | reverse complement strand
GCCACATTGGTTTGCAACTCGGCAACAATTGCGCAATCCGGTGAGGCATTGGGATTTGCTGTTACCGGACCAAGCGTGACGTTGCCTTCCTCGTCTTCAGATCTGATTTGGATGAAACAAATCAGTGGGTCAACGAAGTTTTCATTGCCTTCGGGGACGACAACCGGCGTCAAATTTACACCACTCTCGGTAATGAAATTATCCAAGATCTGCTCCGCCGATGCTAGCCTAGCTTCGGCCGCCGCCACTTCAATTTCAGCCAAAATGACGTCGGTCGCGTCCGGATCGGTTATAACGATTTGCACCGCAATCCGTTCGGCCGGCAAAGGATTCCCGCCACCATCCAACAACTGCAGGGTCAGTTTCTGCGTGAAAGTCTCCCCGGAGGTGGCGGTCAGTTGGGCATCATCCTCTGGAATGAGCGTCAAGGTACTGCCGTCCGCGATACCTAAATACCAATGGCACAACACCGTACCCGCTTTACCACCGTTAGCTTCGGCAGCTAGGCAGAAGTGCCGACCCAATTGGGTCGCCGCGTAATTCATCACAGATGAAACAACACCGCTGCCATCGGTCAACAAATTAATTCCACCCGGATTGTTTTCCACATTACCGGAGTGAGGAGCGCATCCCACGATATACGGCACATCAAATCCGGTATCCGGATTTTGGTTAAATGCCGTGTTGACACTCAATAGGTTGGCTCCCGAAATGCCGGTAACGATACGACTGCCCTCTTGATTGGGACGAAATTCCCGCCGTCCAGTCGCAGGAGAGTCGATAAACTCAGGCGGGATACCACCGAAAAACAGTTCGCAACCCACACTGCTACCGGATAGCGAACTGGTTTGGGTCGAGAATGTAAGCCCTCCTTCCTCGGGATTGCCATCATCTCCGGCAATGTTGAATACACCGCGACCTTCATCCGGATATCCCGATGCAGGGGAGTCGATCAAACGCAGGGTAATTGGTTGTCCGGGAGGCGGTGGATTGCCGAACTCATCGGTAGCAATAACGGTAATATCCCGGAAATAAACACCACTGTTAATGGCATCTGCTGCTCCGAGCGCCAGATTATTAGCCCGTTGCGCGACAGCTCCCGGATAAGGACCGGTAAAGGTCAGCGACACAATTTCGCCGCTACTAATGGGAATAGAAGTGACATCGGTCACCGCGTTTTGAATGCCGTTATCAACATTGTTGTCCGCTCGATCCGTGGTTGCGGCAATCCGCACGGTGCCCGGTAGGGTACCGGCTTGCAAAGTCGCTTGAGCAACACCATTGATGGTATGGGTATTCACTATCGTGCCATCTTGCGAATTCCCTCCAAAGCCGACAGCTGTGAGGATTTCCCCGCCATTGGGCGCCGGGCAACAATTCCAGTCGGACGTTGTTCGCGGTCGGATTGGGAACCTCAATACCCGCGTCATCCAAAACAAAGATATTCATCAGCTTGACATCGATCTGTCCCTGGCCGGTAATGAAAAGCGGTCCTGCATCGAACTGAAATCCAATCAATGAGGGCTGACCGGTACTAGCGCCTGAACCGACAGTGATTTGAATACGCGCAGAATCCACCCTGCCGGTATCGGGATCAGACACGGAGGCCTCTAAATTAGCTGTTCCTGGCGCACTAAAGGCATGGAAATGCCCAGTCGCTATACCGCTAGTTTCCTCGAAGACCAAGCGTCGGAAAAATAACTCATTGCCGTCATCATCCTGATTCTCCTCGTCACCATTCAGGTATACCAGGGCGCCTGTATCGTCAGGCGAAATCAGATCGACCGAGATATTTTCCGCCGGAAACAGAGTGCCATCCGCCCGTTCAACCCGGACGGTGAAGGTGCTGGTGAAAATGCCTCCAACCTGAGGAGGGGAAAGGAAAGAATTGACCGGCAAGAGGGTCTTTGTGGGAGTCATAATGACATTAATACTCCCCGATCCGGTAAACCCTCCCTCGCCGCTACCCCCGCCACCGCCGCCGCAGCTTAACAATAACAGGGCAATGCTGCTCAGGCAAAGAGCCTTACAGATTCCAGAAATATTCAATCGCACGCCGGGAACTCCCTCGTTATGGTTTGTAGTCAATCTTATTCATAAATCATCAACGCGCCGCGATTCCGTCGGTGATGATTTGTGGTGTCACGAATATCAACAGCTCAAGCTTTTGATCCCTGTTGACATTGCGTTGGAACAAGTAACCCAGAACCGGTATATCGCCCAACAGGGGCACTTTATCCACTCCCCGGTTGATTGTCTGCTCGAAAACTCCGCCGAGCACCAGCGTTTCACCGTTCGACACCAATACCTGAGTTTTAATTTCGCGTTTGACGATGGGAGGCTGACCCTGCACTGTACGACCGAAGTCAGGCTCATCCTTATTGACTTGTAAATCCAGGATAATGTTGTTATCTGGAGTGATTTGGGGCGTAACAACCAGTTTGAGATTCGCCTCTTTAAACTCGACGTTGGGGTTACCCGCTTCATCCAGAGTGATAAATGGCACTTCAAACCCCTGCGTTACGCTGGCCTCAATCCGATCATTTGTCACAATGCGCGGATTAGACAGGATCTCACCGCGCCCCTCCGCTTGCAACGCGGTGAGTTCAAGATCTACCAGATAATCTCTACCCAGCAGCGCTAACGCAATGCTACCGAAGGCATCGGTGCCCAAATCTACACCCAGGCGATCAGCTAGGGCAGGCACCCCGACAGGGAACGGCTGTCCGGTATCTTGCAGGTTATCTATAGCATTGTTCACGACAGAATCCGTTCCTTCCAATGAACCACTGGTAGTGGCGATACCTCCATCACGCTGGCGAACACCGGCAAACCCCCAGCGCACTCCCAGTTCTTTTCTGTAATCGTCACTGGCAATCACAATCCGGCTATCCACCATCACTTGCCTGACCGGGATATCCAGCTGAGTAATCAAATTCCGTATTTCAGAGATCTTTTCCGGAATGTCCTTAATGAGCAAGCTGTTGGTACGTTGGTCAACTTGTATAGTGCCGCGGGGTGATAAGAGGGAGGAACTACCATCATTTTCACTGCCACCGCCACCTTCTTCTTCAATAATCTTCTCCAGTTCCTCAGCCTTAGCATAGTTGACACGGATGATTTCAGTACGCAAGGGAATCAGGTCTTCCACAGTTTGCTGCGCTTCCAGCTCCAGCTTCTCCCGTGCTGCAACCTCTTCAGTAGGCGCAATGTAGATCACATTACCCTGTTGCCGCATCGTCAGGCCTTTCGTGCGCATAATGATGTCAAGCGCCTGATCCCAAGGCACATTTTGCAAGCGTAAGGTCAAATTACCCTGAACGGTATCGCTGACCACCACATTTAAGCCGGTAAAAATCGGCAATGATCTGTAACACCGCGCGAACTTCAATGTCTTGAAAATTAAGCGATAACAGATCGCCTTCAAACTTTTTCTTACGTGGATCGGTTTCCTCGTCCTCGTCTTCCTGTATGGGCTTGACTTCTATCGTATACACGTCATCCGCTTGATACGCTAAATATTCGTAACGTCCCGTGGGCTGGACTGCAATCCGAGCATTACCGTTCTGATTAATAGCGTCTATTCGACTGACAGGCGTTGCGAAGTCAGTGACATCCAAACGACGTTCCTGCCCTCGCGCTAAACTCACATTGTTAAAATCGGCTACGATCTGGCTACCTTCTTCCCTTACATTCACATTCACATTGGCCGACGAGAGCTTAATGCCAATAATCGCTTGTCCCTGCAAACCGCGGCGAAAATCAATGTTGCTGATTAAGCCCGGCGCAGATCGCGCTGCCGCCGCTGGCGTCGCCTCAGCCGCAGCAGCGGCAGTGGAACCGGCTTCCAAGGTCAGCAGTACTGTGCTGCCCTCAGCGCGCACACTATAAGGTACTAACCGCGCCAAATTGATAGACGCTCGGGTACGGTCACTGCCTTCCAACACATTGATACGTTCCGCAACACCGGCGTTGATAGGCTGCTGACGGGCACTCAACCCATTGCTGGTATCAAGAAAATCCAATACAACTCGGGCCGGCGAGTTGATTGTGAAACTTCTCGGTGCTGCCACCGGTCTCGAAAATCTGAATCGCAGCTGCACCTGATTGCCGGGCAAGGTGCCGACATCCACAGCTTGTAATACAGCTTGTTGGGCTATGCTCACCGACGTATAACACATAGTTATCAATGCCAGACCTACCCCTAGTAAAGCAGGCATGAAGGCTTTACTAGGTAACCGTCGGTATTGTCGATATTTTTGTTTATTCATGGGCGCACCCCTTAACGGTGTTTCCTTTCTAATTCTCAGTAAGCGTCAGAAAAGCATCGCGTTCCATCCAACGTCTCCCTTCCGCGACTATTTGGGTCAGATCAATGCGCTGCTCTGTAATATTCGTTATCCTGCCGTGGTCCATCCCCAAATGATTCCCCGTCTGGACACGATGCACGATATTATCCGGGGCCAAAACCAGTGCCCATAAATCTCCCCCTTGCAAGAAGGTTCCGACCATTCTCAAAGAGCCCAAGGCATATTTCTCCAGTTCTTCTCTGGGACGATTAAAGTCGGGCCGGATACCTGTATCAGGTAGTTCTTCCTCAGGTATTTCGTCCATGACAGCAAGCTCTTGTTGCACGAACGCCGAAGGCAGGAAAGGGTCTTTCAACCCCTCGGCCGTGTAAGTAAACGGTTGATAGGGCTCAATTCTCGGCGGCGGGTCGAGCGGTCTCCCGGATGATTTAGCTTTGGTTTCAGCGACAAATTGTTTCAGATCGCGCGTCAGGTCATCGGGATCTGGTTCCATACAACCAGTCATTAAAACTAATATTGTTATCAGGGGACCGTGTTTTAACCAATGCAGTTTGGCGGCCCGAAAAACAAAAGTCGCGGGTACATGTCCAGTAGTCTCCTCAATTCTCCGCCGAACCTTGAGCCTCTGCGCCCTCCTCTTCCCCCGCCTCCAGATAGCGATAGGTTTGCAGAGTTGCTTCAATCGTTAAAGGCTTATTATCTCCACCCGTTTGCACTCGCGAATCGGCTTCCACAAGTTGCGCCTTCTCCAAAGTCACGATGCGAGACAATGCAGAAATACTGCTGACAAAAGCTCCGAATTGATGGTAAGTGGCACTGGCTTTAATAGCAATGGGCTTCGCGGCATAAAACTCCTGGCGCTGCTCTGCTTGCGGTTGAAACAGCGCAAAATCAAGTCCGTTACGTTTCCCCGTATTGGAAATATTATCAATCAGATCGGGCATTTCCGTTTTAGTGGGGAGTTGCTTAATCAGCTTATCGAGAGAAGCTTGCATTTCCTCTATTTGTACCCGATAGGCGTCGAGATTGGCCATAACTTCTTGTTTACGGGTAAACTCCGCGC